>JAAZMN010000148.1 GCA_012798795.1 Bacillota bacterium
AAAAACCAGCATCCTCTGATTATTACTTTTATTAGGTTAACTTACTGAAATTCACCTGCCGATTAATGCTTTCATAATCGCTTTTTGCACATGCAGACGATTCTCTGCTTGATCAAAAATAACCGAATGCGGACCATCTAAAATATCAGCTGTCACTTCTTCACCCCGGTGTGCCGGAAGACAGTGAAGTACAATATGATCTTTATCTGCATAAGAACATAATTCTTGATTAATTTGATAATCCTTAAAGCAAACCTGTCTCTTAGAATTTTCACTTTCTTGGCCCATGCTGGTCCATACGTCGGTATAAACAATATCAGCATCTTTAACTGCAGCCAGCGGATCATTTGTAATTATGACTTTAGTCCCCTGCTGACAGGCTAATTTTTTTACTACCTCAACTACCTCACCTTTAGGCTCATATCCTTTAGGTGTAGCAACACAAATATCCATCTCAACCTTAACGGCTCCTTCTAGCAGAGAATTAGCTACATTGTTTCCATCGCCGATAAAACAGAGTTTTAAATTCTTTAGTTCTCCCTTATATTCCTTAATCGTAAATAAATCTGCTATTACCTGACAGGGATGATGATCATCAGTTAATCCGTTAATAACCGGAACTGAAGCCCAATAAGCCAACTCCTCGACTTTTGCATGAGCAAAAGTACGAATCATTATGCCATCAACATAACGTGATAAAACTCGGGCCGTATCGGCAATAGTTTCTCCTCGCCCCAATTGAATATCCTTACTGTTTAAAAATAAAGATTTTCCACCTAACTGCATAATCCCCACTTCAAAGGAAACTCGAGTTCGAGTAGAAGCCTTTTCAAAAATCATAGCCAGAATTTTATCTTTAAGATACAAATGCGGTTCACCTTGTTCTTGCATCTGCTTAAGTTTTACAGCTTCATCTAAAAAACAGTAAATTTCTTCCTTTGAATAATCCCAAAGGGTTAGAAAGTCTTTCATGGTTATAATCCTTTCTGCTGTCGAAGTTTTAAAGCGATTGAAAAACTTGATCAAGAATACTGACACATTGATCTATTTCTGCTTTAGTCGTGGTTAACGGCGGTAAAATTCTTACTACATCCGTACCTGCCGTTAAAATAAGCAGTTTTTTATCCCGAGCCTTAACAACTACATCAGCTGCCCTTTCTCCTACTAAAAGTCCACACAATAAGCCTATACCTCTAACCTGGCGAATAATCGGATAATGCTTTTGTAACTCAAGCAGTCCAGAATTTAAATACTCGGCCAATACCTGCACTTTTTCTGCAATCCGATGTTCAATTAAAAACTCAACAGTAGCTAACCCTGCAGTGGCTGCTATAGGATTACCCCCAAATGTACTGGCATGACTTCCCGGTGTAAAATACTTCGCCGCATGTTCTTTTGCTAAAAGTGCACCAATTGCAAATCCTGAACCTAAGCCTTTAGCTAAAGTGATCACATCAGGCTCAATATTAAACTGCTGGTAACAAAAAAGAGAGCCAGTTCGACCTATTCCTGTCTGTACCTCGTCAACCATGAGTAAAATATTATTCTGCTGACAAAAATCAGCTAGTTTTCGCAGCCAAACCGGATCCGCTGGTACAACTCCCCCTTCACCCTGAACTAATTCTAGTAAAACTGCAGCAGTTTTTTTTGGATGAATTTGCTGTAATGCTTCCATATCGTTATATTCAAGATAAATAAAACCTTCTACCAATGGTTCAAATCCTTTATGTACTTTAGTCTGGCCTGTTGCAGACAATGCTGCC
>JAAZMN010000149.1 GCA_012798795.1 Bacillota bacterium
GCAATAAGATCATTGAGGGAGGATGTTATTCGGTGAAAAAGTGGACAAAAGCTTTTGCTGTATTAGTATTTACAATGTTGATTGTGTCCGTTAGTGCGTTAGGTGCTCCGGAAACATGGGTTGTTGGTTTTTCACAGATTGGCGCAGAAAGTGAATGGAGAAATGCTAATACATTTTCAGTGCAGCATGCTATCGGTGAAGAGCCCTCCTTATTACTGGTTTTCTCTGATGCACAACAGAAGCAGGAGAACCAGATTAAAGCACTTCGGTCTTTCATTGCTAGAAAGGTTGATGTTATTGCTTTTACCGCTTTGGTAGAGACAGGCTATGGTCCTGTACTGGAAGAAGCAAAAAAAGCCGGGATTCCTGTAATAATGATTGACCGTGATGTTGCGCCGGAAGATCGGCATTTAAGGCTGACTATTATGGGTTCGGATTTTGTGGAAGAAGGCAGGAAAGCCGCTAACTGGCTTGGAGACTTTTTGAAGGAAAAAGGCCTCGATGATGGTGAAAAACAAATCAATATCGTTGAGCTGCAGGGTACGGTGGGTTCCGCACCGGCTATTGAGCGTAAAGAAGGCTTTGAAGAAGTCATGAATGTCAAGCATCCTAACTGGAAAATTGTGCGTTCACAGACTGGTAACTTTACTCGTTCAGAAGGCAAGGCAGTTATGGAAGCCTTCTTAAAAGCCGAGAAAAATATCGATGTTCTATATGCTCATAATGATGATATGGCCATCGGTGCCATTCAGGCAATTCAAGAAGCCGGTCTTAAGCCGGGAGTAGACATTATAATCATTGGTGTTGACGCGGTCAAAGGTGCTTTTGCTGAGATTTTGGCTGGCAGAATGAACTGTACAGTTGAATGCTCGCCGCTGCTTGGACCCCAATTAGTACAGGCGATTTTTGATTTAAGAGATGGCGAGACGCTTCCGGAAAGAATTTACACAATTGAAGGGATTTTTGATCAAACTAACGCAGCTGAAGCATTCCCGACCAGGCAGTACTAAGCCAAGTGTCTGTCAATACTGTTTACTAGTTTAGATTACCACCCTGCGAAGTGCGGGGTGGTCATTTTAAAAATTTATGGTGAAAAAAGGGTGTGTTATAACATGGCAGCAAACACATCAATCATGGAAATTAAAGGGGTTACCAAACGTTTCCCAGGAGTAAAAGCCTTATCTAATGTAGACTTTCGTCTTTTCAGGGGTGAAGTCCATGCGATTATGGGGCAGAACGGTGCCGGTAAATCCACCTTGATCAAGGTTATGACCGGAGTTCATCAACCGGAGGCTGGGAGTATGTTTTTGAATGGGGAGGAAATTAGGCCCACCTCCCCGCTGCATGCCCAGAAATTGGGGATTAGCACGGTATATCAGGAAGTTAATCTTTGTCCTAACTTATCAGTTGCTGAAAATATTTTCATTGGACGGCAGCCAATGAAGCACGGGCGTATTGATTGGTCAACAATGAATCGTAGAGCTGAAGTGTTGTTACAGGAAAAATTAAACATTAGCATTGATGTTACTCAATTATTATCATCTTACTCATTAGCAATTCAGCAGATGACCGCAATTGTTCGCGTGCTGGATCTCTCATCTAAAGTTCTTATTCTCGATGAACCCACGTCTAGCTTGAATGAAAATGAAGTTGAATTACTTTTTAACGTAATCCGCAAATTACGTGATGATGGTTTGGCAATTATCTTTATCACTCATTTTCTAGAACAAACTTATCAGCTGGCAGATCGAATTACCGTTTTAAGAAACGGGACTTTGATAGGTGAATATGAGACTGATGCCCTGCCGAAAATCGAACTAATCGCCAAAATGGTTGGGAAAGAACAGTCTGAAATTAGTTATTATGGCGAGGGAGAAACGGTTAGGAAAGAAAAATCCCCGGTCCCCGCCAGTAATAAAGTTATGCTGAAGGCTAACAGTTTAGGACGAGAAGGCTCGATACTTCCCTTCGATGTTGAAGTTAAAAGCGGTGAGATTGTAGGCCTTGCCGGACTTCTCGGTTCGGGGCGTACGGAAATGGTCAAATTGCTTTTTGGGATTGATCAAGCTGACCAGGGGGAGACCTATGTTCAGGGGCAAAAGAAAAATATTAGCGCGCCATATCGTGCTATTGCGTTTGGAATTGGGTTTTGCCCGGAAAATCGGAAAGAAGAGGGGCTAATTGAGGATCTTTCGGTTCGCGAAAATATAATTTTAGCCCTACAGGGGAAAAAAGGAATCTTTAATACTATAACGGAGAAAAGACAACAGGAAATTGCTGATGAGTTTATTAAAGCACTAGATATTCATACCCCTAGCGCAGAGCAAGAAGTTAAGAAACTAAGCGGTGGAAATCAGCAAAAAGTTATGCTGGCTCGATGGCTGGCCACCAAACCTGAGATTTTACTCTTGGATGAACCGACCCGCGGAATTGATGTAGGAGCTAAAGTGGAGATTATGGATTTGATTCTCCGTCTGCGCCGGGAGGACATAGCAATTATATTTATTTCCTCAGAATTCGACGAAGTTATTCGCTGTAGCGACCGCATTGTAGTGCTTAGAGATAAAACAAAAATTGCTGAGCTTAGTGGCGAGGAGCTCACGGAACAACAGGTTTTGCAGAAAATAGCGGGGGGGTAGTTAAAAATGGCGATGTTTACAAATTTCTGGAAGCGTTTTTCTAGTTCAAAATTATTTACACCACTCTTGATCTTAGCGCTTATCTTTTTGTACAATTTGATTTTTGCGGAAAACTTTTTTTCAATCGAGATTCGGGATGGGCATCTTTACGGCAATTTAATTGATATTCTTAAACGTGCTACTCCCATTATGCTGATATCCATCGGGTTGACTTTAGTCATTGCAACCGGGGGGATAGATATTTCAGTCGGCTCTGTGGTGGCCATCTCATGTGCGGTGACCGCTTTCTTAATAGGCGGGGATTTAGTTATTAAAGATGGTGCTATTGTTTCTGCCTCGCGAGTACCCATGTTTGCAGCTCTTATGTGCGGCGCTGGTGCAGGGGTTTTAGCTGGAGTTTGGAACGGCATGCTAGTTGCTGGTGCTGGCATGCAGCCGATTATTGCAACTCTAATCCTGCAAGTTGCGGGGCGCGGTATTGCTCAGATGATTACTAAGGGACAGATTATAACCATTTATAACGATTTCTTTTCCAATATTAGTAACGGTTATTTTCTCTATTTGCCGATTCCCGTATATATCGTTGCTGTTATGCTGGTTATTACGCTAATCGTGGTGAGAAAAACAGCATTAGGTTTATTTATTGAATCAGTCGGTTCAAATCCTACAGCTGCTCGTTTTTCCGGAATCAAAGCTAAAAACATTATATTTTGGTGTTATGTATTTACCGGGTTATGTGCTGGAATTGCTGGAATCCTCGTTTGCTCCAACGTTCGCTGTGCAGATGGAAATAACGCTGGACTATTAATGGAACTGGATGCGATTCTGGCTGTGGTAATCGGAGGTACTTCAATGAGCGGGGGTAAGTTTTACCTTTGGGGCAGTATGATTGGCGCTATAATTATCCAGACCTTAACCACAACTATTTATGCACTGGGGGTACCGCCGGAGATTACTCAGGTTGTCAAGGCGGTTGTGATCTTCATCATCTGTATTATTCAATCGGATAACTTTCGTCGGTGGGTTGTTAGCGCAATCAGAGGAAGAAGGGGGTTGTCGACAGAATGAAATCAAAATTACCGCTAATTGTAACAATTGCCTTGTTTGTCATCATGTATGGAGTAGGTTCGATTTCTTTCCCCGGTTTTTTGCTCTACAGACTTTCTATTATCTGCTAATAGATAATGCATTTCTCATTATTATGGGCGTCGGTATGACCTTTGTGATTCTATCGGGGGGGATTGATCTTTCCGTTGGGTCGGTGCTAGCCTTAACCACGATGGTAGTCTCTAGTCTAATTGAAAAAAGCCAGATTCATCCATTTATTGTCATGCCACTGGTTTTACTAATGGGAACCGGATTTGGTGCTTTTATGGGTTTATTGATTCAAGTCTTTAAGATTCCCCCTTTTATTGCGACTCTAGGCGGTCTGTACGTGGCTCGGGGTTTATGTTATGTAGTTAGTATCGACACTATTGCGATTACTCATCCGATTTATACATCCTTGTCCCGGTATCAGATTAATATTATTGGTAACAATTTTATCTCCATCAACGTGGTAATGGCGTTTATTATAGTGCTTATTGGGGTGTTTCTTGCTCACTATACAAAGTTTGGGCGGACAGTTTATGCTATTGGCGGTA
>JAAZMN010000150.1 GCA_012798795.1 Bacillota bacterium
ATATTTAGGAAACTGATCATCAATTAATCTGGTTGTTATCTTATTATTCTCGAATTCAAAAATTAAATAATTTTTGTTATGTGAAATTAAAATTTCAGTTTCATCATTTGGAATGCTGCGCTGAATTTCTTGAAGCGTTTTCATAGGTACTAAAAACTGAAGTGGTTCACTGTTTTCAGTTTCAATAGTGGTTGAATAAAAGGCCAGCCGGTTAATGTCAGTAGCTACAAAATTTAGTTTGTTATCGATTAGCTCCAATAAAATACTATTGAGAAAAGCACGTTTATCATCTCGGCCGCAGGCATAAATAGTATTTTTTATCATGGTTAGTAATTTGGAAGCAGACATCTTAAATAATTTTTCTTCTGCATCAGGCAGATTAGGAAAATCATCTTTAATCAAAGTATTAAAAGTATTTAATGAAAATTCTACCATACCTGCAGTAATTACCAATCGATTATCAATTAACTCAAAGACAATTGGTTGATCTGGTAGTTTTCGAACTAATCCAGCTAAAAGTTTACCATCTACAATAACTTGATCTTGTTTTGTTATATCAGCTGGAAAATTAGTTTGAATTCCAAGTTCAAGATTGGTACTGGTTAATGTTACCTGTTTTTTATCTGCTTTTAGATGAATACCAGTAATTACAGTTAAAGTATCATGAACTGCAACAGCTTTCTCTACTAAATTTATTGAAGGTAATAAATCATTTAATGTGCATTGAAAATACATAAAAAAACCTCCTGTGGAAAATTATTGGTTTAAATTGGATTTACTATATAGAATAAAGATCTATAGTAGTAATAGTAGTAGGCCCTGTTAAGTATGTGGATAAGCCGTTTAACCACGATTGTGCTTATGTTTGGCCTAAAATATTCTTGGGGATAATCTGTGTTTGTTATCCCCACTATTAAGTTTGGTAAGTGAGTTGTTTTTATTGTTCACATCTAGTCGACATAGTTATAAATAGGTTGTACACATCATGCGCTAATGTTAAAATTGCTGTATTGTATCAATTAATTCTTTAATAATAAGTTGCAGAGAAGGATCTTTGCGAATATCTGAGCTGATTTTATCACAGGCATGGATTACAGTTGTATGGTCTCGACCTCCGAATTCATCTCCTATTTTAGGAAACGAATTATCTGTTAATTCTCTCGTTAAATACATTGCTATTTGTCTTGGATAAGCTAATGCTCTGGTTCGTTTTTTTCCTTTCATATCTGTAACTTTTATTTCGTAGTAATCAGCCACTACTTTTTGGATTCGCTGAATAGTAATGGGCTTTTGTTTTTGAGTACCAATAATATCTTTAAGGCCTGATTTTGCTGTTTCTAGAGTAATAGGTACTTTGTTTAAATTGGCAAATGCAACTACTCTTACAAAAGCTCCTTCTAATTCACGAATATTTGATTGAATGTGATTAGCTATATATGAAAGTACATCTGGTGGAGCTTTAATTTGTTCAAGTTCAGCTTTTTTACGGAGAATGGCTATTCTGGTTTCTAAATCAGGAGGTTGAATATCTGTAGTCAATCCCCATTCAAATCTGCTCCGCAATCGTTCTTCTAGTGTAGGAATTTCCTTAGGTGGCCGGTCAGACGAAATGACTAGTTGTTTATTTGCTTCGTAAAGTGCATTAAACGTATGAAAAAATTCTTCTTGTGTCGATTCTTTACCAGCAACAAATTGGATATCATCAATTAATAGAATATCTGCATTTCTATACTTGGCTCGAAATTCTACCATAGATTTATTTCCGATTGCATTAATTAAGTCATTGGTAAATGACTCCGATGTGACGTAAATAACTTTAATATGAGGATTGTTCTCAAAACCATATCGGCCAATAGCATGCATTAAATGAGTTTTTCCTAATCCCACTCCGCCGTATAAAAATAAGGGATTGTATGCTCTTGCCGGAGCTTCAGCTACAGCTAGTGATGCAGCATGTGCAAATCGGTTTGAGTTACCTACGACAAAAGTATCAAAAGTATATTTTGGATTTAAAATTGTCGGAAAATATTGATTTTGTTTCACTGTGGTGCCAATTGTTCTTTTTTCTGCGGGAAACCCTAAATTATTCTTTTTTGTCTCTATTTGTGGATTTGTTTTGTTTATTGATGGTTGAACCTCGAAACGTAGTTCCCAATCCTTATTTGTCAGATGGCGAACTGTTTTTCTTAAAGCTAAAGCGTAACGGGCTTCAACCCAATCACGAGTAAACTCATTTGGAACTTCAATATAAAGAATTGATCCTTCAACTCGATCAAGTTTGGTGTCTTTAAGCCACGCTTCAAACGATGATTTGGCAACTTCTTTTGCCATAATGGTAAGAACATCGTTCCAAATACCATTAAACTGGTCCATTACGGTATCCTCCTATATGATAATCCTTGTATTTCTTCTTGATTTAATCCACAGGTTCCTTCTTGTTTCTAATTAATTAAAATGAAAAACTGTGGACAAACCCATTGTGAATAAAAAAAAAGTTTTGCACATTATCCACTGAAGCAAAATTGCAGTGCAGCTTAAATTTGAAAAATGTTATCCACACAAGTCACAGGTTATCCACATTTTATTTTTAATAAAAATTTTTAATTAATTTCTGTTCGATACCCACATCATCCACAGAATCATCAACAGGTTGAAAAAAAATAAGAATCTCGACAAACCAATGTTTATTCGGGTTTTGTGGGATTGTCTTGCTTTTAACCAGCTAGACGTGATTATTAGGTTTTGAAGAAAATACTTATACACAGTTTTATCAACAGCTTGTGGATAATAAAACGTCTATGAATAAAGGTTTTATATGAATTCTTAATGATTATCAAAGCATTATCAACATGCATGTGGATATACTATTATGGATATGTGGAAAAGTGTTCGCTTGCTTTTTTTGGTTGACATATATGAGTAAAATAAGTTAAAATAAAGCCGGTATATATGAAGAGGGCTTTTGGAAGGGGGTAAAAGCATTGAAAAGAACTTATCAACCTAACAGAAGAAAGAGAAAGAAAAATCATGGTTTCATGGCACGAATGAGGACTAAGAGTGGAAGGAGAATTATTGCTGCGCGCAGAAAGAAAGGCAGAAAAACTTTAAGCGCATAATTTGCTTGAACCTCATGACCCGGAAACGGGTCTCTTAATTTAATTGGTTAAATTTGGAGGAACTAGAATATATATGAAGAAGCAGTATCGATTAAGGTGCTTTGAAGATTTTCGCAAAGTATATCGTCATGGCTGTGTTGTGTATGGCAGATATCTGGTTTTTCACTATCTTCCGGTAAATGATCAACAGACAAAAATTGGGTTTTCAGTGAGTAAAAAAGTCGGCAACGCGGTAGTGCGGAATTCTGTTAAAAGGAAACTAAGGGCCATTACACGAGAGATGATCGAAGAACTTCCCCAAAAACACTATTTGGTAATAGGTGCAAAAATCAGAAGCAAAGATGCCACTTATCAACAGCTAAAAGAAGATTTCTCCGGAGCATTAAAGGTATTGGGAAAGGAAAGATAGAATATGAATTTTATAAGCAGGGTTATTGTTAAACTTTCCTTATTTATTATTTTTTTATATCAAAAATTGATTTCACCTTTAATTCCGAACCGATGCCGGTTTGTACCAAGTTGTTCAGAATATACTAAGCAGGCAATAGCAAGATATGGCATTAAAGGCCTGCTGCTTGGATTTCGTAGGATATTACGCTGTCATCCTTGGAATTTAGGAGGTTTTGATCCTGTTCCATAAATGACACAAGGGGGATATGATATTGATACAATGGATTTCTAGTGGATTGAGCTGGTTTTTTGATTTGATTGTAACATACAGCAATAGTTACGGAATAGCAATTATTTTACTGACCATATTGATCAGATTATTACTATTACCTCTTACTATAAAGCAGACAAAGAGTTTAGCAGCAATGAAGGAAATACAACCACAGCTTGAAGAAATTCAAAAGAAATATAAAGACAATCCTCAGGAAATGCAGGCCAGATCCATGGAATTGTATCAAGAATACAAAGTCAATCCTCTAGGCGGATGCTTTCCAATGCTTGTTCAACTTCCGATTCTTTGGGCCTTTATTTATGTGCTGCGCGATTTACCGGAAAGTGGAGCCGCTCAATTTTTACTTTGGGATTTAACAGTGAAAGATACAACTTTTATCTTACCTATCTTGGCCATGGTTACTCAATATTTTAACGTGAAGCAGACCTCAGCAGATGCATCTCAAAACAGCATGGCATTGATTATGCCTATAATGATTGGAGTGTTTAGTATCAACCTACCTTCCGGCTTAGTGCTGTATTGGGTAGTGGGCAATATTTTTTCCGCTGTACAACAAGCTTGGATAGCAAAAAAATATCCGGTTTCAAGTCAAGGGGGACAAAATAAATGAAATCTGTAGAAGTAATCGCACGTTCCGTAGAGGAAGCAGTAAGCAAAGGTTTAACGAAATTGGGTGCGACTAGAGATGAAGTTGAGATTACGATATTGGATGAAGGAAATAAAGGATTTCTAGGAATTATTGGCTCCAAACAGGCAAAAGTAAAGATAGAGTTTAAAGTTGATATTAAATGGAAAGCACAGGTAGCAGAGGATTGGGTCAAAAAATTACTTGACTATATGAAAATTGATACGGTAGTGAGAATGAGTTATGAAGATGAAGAAAATATTGAGATAGCTATTTACGGTGATAATCTTGGTTTATTAATTGGTCGGCGCGGGAAAACTTTAGATGCGCTACAGTATTTAGTAAGCATGATAGTCAATCGACAAGGCGGTAAATGGGTACGCGTAATAGTAGATGTTGAAGGATATCGAAGTCGCAGAGAGAATACTTTAAAAGCTTTAGCTCAAAGGCTGGCGGCCAAGGCACAAACCAGCGGTAGAAGAGTGGTTCTCGATCCAATGACGGCACAGGAGCGGAGGATAATTCATTGTGAACTGCAGGATTTTTCGAACGTGGAAACCCATAGTGAAGGAAGAGAACCTTATCGTCGGGTAATAATAGTTCCTAAGAAATAAAGAATGAGCGTACCGCCGGTACGCTTATTTTATTAAAAAATAAAAGATGTATGAATGGTGGGATCAATAAGAGTGTTCAACGATACAATTGCCGCAATTGCCACTTCACTGGGTGAGGCCGGGATCGGTATAGTAAGAATCAGTGGCAGTCAAGCAATTTCCATTGCTGATCAAATTTTTACAGCGAAGGGTAAGAAAAAAATTGCCGATATGAAAGGGTTTCAACTTCGCTACGGTAGAGTGATAGATTTAGAGCAAAATACAATAGACGAAGTATTGGTAGCTTTAATGCGTGCACCTAAATCATATACAGGTGAAGATGTAGTAGAAATACAGTGTCACGGCGGCATTGTGGTTCAGAAAAAAATATTAGACCTAGTTTTATCTTTAGGAGCCCGCTTAGCCCAGCCAGGAGAATTCACAAAACGAGCCTTCTTAAACGGTAGAATCGATTTGTCCCAAGCAGAAGCAGTAATCGACATTATTCGTTCTAAAACAGAAACCGGTTTGGATTTTGCAGTACAGCAGTTAGAAGGAAGTTTAAGTAGGCGGATTAAAACAGCACGAGAACAATTATATAATATTATTGTACGGGTGGAAGCTTCTATTGATTTTCCGGAAGATGATATTCCCGAAGTCGAGTACCGGGAGATGGCAGAAATTCTCCATAAGATAAAAAAAGAAATAGACAACTTGATTAAAACGGCTGATGAGGGCCAGGTATTTCGAGAAGGAATTAAAACTGTGATTACTGGAAAACCAAATGTTGGTAAATCCAGTTTGTTAAATCGTTTGCTGGATGAAAATCGGGCATTGGTGACAGATATTCCTGGCACAACTAGAGATGTTATAGAAGAAGTATTAAATTTAAACGGCATACCATTTAGATTACTTGATACGGCAGGAATTCATCGTGCTAAAGATCAGGTTGAGCAGCTGGGAGTGGCCAGAGCATTAGAACTTATCAGGGAAGCAGACCTTGTTTTGCACGTTTTGGACATCAGCAGATTTATAGAACCGGAGGACAAGGAGTTATTAAATCTGACAGCCGAAAAAAAACGAATTATTGTGATAAATAAAACTGATTTGCCCGCAAAATGGCAGGGTGCTGATTATCTGTTTA
>JAAZMN010000151.1 GCA_012798795.1 Bacillota bacterium
TGGCGATGAGCCCAACGATGGCCCGTTCTGCATTAATGGATTGATTTGGCCTGATCGTACGCCGCATCCGGCAATGTGGGAATGCAGAAAAGTCTTCCAACCGATAAAAATTAAATTGGTGGATCAAGATGAAGGTATAATTCAAGTAATCAATCTACATGAAACTACGGATTTAAGTATATTTGATGTAATTTGGGAAATAAAAGCAGATGGGCAAGTTTTGCAATCCGGCCGGTTAGTTCCGTTAAAAACTGCCCCACAAAGCAGTGAGCAGATACGAGTACCATTTACAAAACCTTTGATAACGCCCGGGACAGAATATTTCTTAAATATTCATTTTTGTCTTAATGAAGATACATTATGGGCAAATAAGGGTCATGAGGTAGCGTGGGAGCAGTTTAATTTAGACTATTCTATTCCGGTTTCGCCCATTAGATTATCTGATTCAGCACCAGAATTAACAGTTAAAGAAAATGATGAACAGTTTGAGATTATCGGCTCTGAGTTTTCAATAATTTTTCATCGAAAATATGGGAGAATTAGTGCGTTTAACTTTAAAGGGCAGGAATTACTGGAATCTGGGCCACAAGTTAATATTTGGCGGGCACCGACGGATAATGATGTACCCTATATGGCTAGACAGTGGTATGAAGTAGGATATAATCGATTAGAGTTAGTTAATGTTACCACTGAATTAGCAGTAGTCGAACCGTCAAGAGTTCAAATAGTTGTCACTGCTGATGCTAAAGCCAATGACGGTACTGCTGGTTTTGCTTATCATTATGTCTATAATATTTATGGCACCGGCGATGTTATATTAAAAACTGTTGTAAATCCTGATATTAATATGCCGCCATTACCGCGGATAGGATTGCAGATGATTGTGCCAAAACAATTTCAGACTATGACTTGGTATGGCAGAGGGCCTCAGGAGAACTATTGGGATAGAAAAGCAGGATATCCAGTGGATATATATGAAAGTTCGGTAAGAGATCTCTATGTCCCGTATATTGTACCGCAAGAAAATGGCAATAGAACCGATGTGCGCTGGACTGCCTTAACTAACCAGGATAATGTGGGTTTTTTAGTTGTCGGTCAATCTCTATTTGAAACAAGTGCACATTTTTATACCGTTGAAGATTTCGCTAAAGCGCGCCATACTTACGAATTGAAAGAGCGTGATTATATTACGTTCAATGTGGATTATCGTCAGACCGGTTTAGGTGGAGGCAGCTGCGGACCGATGACGTTACCCAAGTATCAGGTTAAGCCTGAAAGGGTCAGTTTTACAATTCGCATCCATCCTCTTTGTCAAGAAGATAATCCGATTCACCTAGGCAAGCAAGTAATATTTTAAGTTATGTATCTTAAAACAACTACCCTCATGTTAAAAAGCATGAGGGTTTTAAATTTTTTTCCCCATGGTGCGGTGGGGAATACCTGCATCGTCAAAAATATCGCCTTCAACTTTAAACCCGGCTTTTTCGTAAAATGGAATCGCTTGGAGTTGAGCGCCGAGGCAAACTTCTCTTAGTCAAAGCTTTTTGCAGTATTCTATTATTGTATTAATCAGTGTCATTCCAATTCCCAAGCCTCGATACTGCTTTAATACTGCAAGACGGCCGATTTTGCCCTTATCATCTATAACGATTACTCGACCGGTACCGATAATCTGATTTTGATAAAATGCACCAAAATGAACAGCTGTAGTGTCATAAGAGTCTCGCTCTTCTTCAACAGGTACTTTTTGTTCATCAACAAACACTTTAAAACGGATGGCTAATGCTTGCTCAAACTCATGCTCATATAGTTTGCGACAGATTATTTTCATTCTACAGATTCCCTTTCTATTTGCTCTACAT
Source organism: Bacillota bacterium (assembly GCA_012798795.1). Classification (GTDB taxonomy): domain Bacteria; phylum Bacillota; class Limnochordia; order Darwinibacteriales; family DTU012; genus JAAZMN01. The sequence goes on from JAAZMN010000151.1 coordinate 1,863, forward strand.
GTCAAATCTTATAATGTTTAAATTACAGTTTTTGTCGCCGCAATCCTGCTTGCAATTGCAGACTAA
>JAAZMN010000152.1 GCA_012798795.1 Bacillota bacterium
ATGTATTTATGAGGTTTATCAATTTCAAGAGGAGCACCTGCTTTAGCAGCAACGTCCAGTTTAACAACTGTACCTTCGCTGACACGAGCGGTTAATTTTGCACCTACTTCAGTACCTAAATCTAATTTTGAACTATCAAATTTAGTGTTAAACAATCCGGTTGCCGAATCAAGTTCATTAGCCCCATCAAAAACGCTTCTAGTAGTGCCGTTGAATTTTACATTTCCACTAAATTTAACTCTTTCAGTTTCAGCCTTTAATGCAGCATGAGCAGCTTCCTGCTGATCAACTGCAGCCTCGAGAGAGCCAACGCCTTCTTCTAATGAAGCTACAGAGGTTTCTACGTCGCTGACACGACCATCGAGTTTAGCATAGAGCATTTCTAATTCTTCAACTCGCACACCCAACAGCGCTAATTCTGCAGCAAATTCATCATTTACACTAATGAATGTTCCCGCAAGATCAACAACTTCTGCATCTAAAGCTTTTTGTAAAGCAGTTACATCGCCTTGTAAAGCACTGATTAAACCATTAATGGTTTCCATATCAGTATCATGAGTTGCTTGCAATACGTCAGCCTTTCTGGTAACTCGACCCAATCGATCATTAATTTTGCTGACTACCATATCAACATAACTTCTATCACTGTCAACGTTAGCCTGCAGTGCATACAATTCGGCAGCCAATACTTCTTCAGCAATTGCTCTAACTACTTCTTCATCAACATCTTCTACAACAATTCTTTCAATTACACCTTGCTCAACAATAGTCTCTTTTGCCAAAGCAGACGAATCAGCTAAGTAATCCTTTACCAATTCTCCAACAAGATTGGAAATTACCGCCTCAGCCTCTGGAGTCATTACAAACGGACGCTCAATCGGCTGGAGCTCAATTACTTCTTTTTCAACAGGAACTTCCACAACCGGAATTTCCAGTTTCTCAAATTCTGCAATGATAAGGTCGCTAAGCTCATCAGCAATAGCATCTAATTCTGCTAATACTTCCTCGGTGACTTGCTCTTGTACTCCAGCAGTATTAGAAATAACCTGATCTTCAACTAGAGCTTCTAATCTAGCTAAAGCCCGAGCAAAAACCATGGCTGCTTCATAACGAGTCATTGTTCTGGTTCCACCGTATGTACCATCCGGATAACCTTCTACCAGACCAACGGCAGCAAGTTGAACAACAGAATCATATTCCCAATGATCTGCAGGTACATCTGAAAAAGGATTTTTAGCTGCAAATGCGGATGCTGAAAGCGTAACTACTAATACAGCAGCCAAAATTAAAGCAATTTTTTTTGACCTCATTTACAAATACCTCCCATTAAGATTTTCCTTCATATTCTTACATTTACAGGTTAATTGATAACAAGTGTCCTTGTTGCCTCGTTTGCTCAATTAACCTATCTACCAACAATATATCTCTGTCTAATATACAAATAATAAAAAATTAATATTCAGTTTTTCCTCCTTTCATAATTGATCTTACAGAGATACTGGAAAAAACAAAAGACCAATTTATATATATATCGTTCTTCTGTTTGTTTCTACACTTCTTTAATATAATCCTTCTATATTTTAATTTTTTTTTGAGGGTAGATTATAAATATAATATACCAAATTAATCCTCTAAATCACATTTATAACCATCTCTAACCACTTCTAGTGTTATTAGAGAAATACTATCACCGCTTACGAGGATGACTGAACTAACTCAAGCTCAATCTTAAGTGGACCTATGGCTGGATAAGTATCCTCAGCAGCTTTAGCTTTGATGGTAACAGCACCTGAAAGCTGTTGGGTCTCATTAATAGCAGCAAGAAACTCCTCCCCTGATAATTCCACTGCTCCACCATTACTTGTAATCATACCTTCTTTGATAGCAACCATATTAGCATAATTTAATAAAGACAAAATGTGTTTATCTACTTCTGGAGTGATATCCAAATCCACAGTAACCTCGGCTAATACTGTCCCGGCTTCAAATAACAGCTCATTACGAATCAACTCTAAATAAGCAAACACAGGCTCCCCTACAACAGTATTAGTATTTGATACCGCTCTTAACACAAATAACTGCGGCTCGCGGACAATGGAGTGAATAGTTAAATCCACTGTCTTTTGATCAATAATAATCGCAGCCTGTGACTGATCATCAACACGTGCTCCCAGCTGATAAGCTATTTTATCCGCTCTATTGAGAAACTCAAGTACTTCATCTATTACTTCTTCCCTACTCCTACCACCTTGTATGGCTTGGGCGTATACAATTTCATCAGCCTGCAGTGCAACGTTTCCAAATCGAACAAAACGAATTTGATTCTCAAATTTCAGAAAGCTTACAAATAGCTGGTTATAATCTTCATTTAGTTTGTTATAGTCTTCTTTCAAGGCTGCCCGGCGGTATTCTAATTCCTCAAGTTGATTATTGACTTCCGCCAATTGACTCTGTGCTTCATTAAGATCAGTTTCCGCACTATCCCGTTCTGCCACTAAAATTCTAAGACTCTCCTCCA
>JAAZMN010000153.1 GCA_012798795.1 Bacillota bacterium
AGCATTGTTATCGCGGTCAGGCCAATCAAGAAAACGAACTTGATCAGCTACTATTTCAGCGGCTTTACGGCGGATCCCTTCTCGATCATCATAAGATCTAACCTGCAGTCTACCTTGAACTGCTACTAATCTGCCCTTATTAAGATGATTTGCGCAGGTTTCTGCTAACTTTCGCCAAGTAACAATATCAATAAAATCAGCCTCTCTTTCCCCACTTTGAGAAGTATAAGGTCGATTTACCGCCAATGTAAAGCTGGTTACCGCTATTCCATTTTGAGTATAGCGTAATTGAGGATCAGCTACTAGACGCCCGATTAAAATAACAGTGTTTAACACTTCCGCTCACTCCTTTATCATTTCTTATCTTGACGAACGAGCAGAAAACGAAGAACTTCTTCGGTAATCTTCAAGACACGATCGATTTCAGTTATCGCTTCGTTATCTGCCTTAAACACGATTACCACATAGAAGCCTTCGGTGTTCCCATCTACCTCATAGGCAAGTTTACGCTTGCCCCACTGATCCACATCAACAATTTCTCCGTTTCGGTCTGTAACAATACCGGATATACGTTCAACGATAGTGTCAATGTTTTCAGTTTCCATCTCCGGATTTATCATCATCATTAACTCATAGGTACGCACCGATGGCTCACCTCCTCCCTATGGACTTATGACCCTAAGTGACTGCTTAGAGTAGGGTATGTGCACATTATATCATTGAAAAATATTAAAAGTCAAACATTGAAGTGGAACAGAACTACATCTCCATCTTGAATCTGATAGTCTTTTCCTTCTAATCTTAAAACACCTTGTTCTTTGGCTTTAGAAAATGAACCATATGTAACTAATTCAGCTGCTGAAATAACCTCAGCTTTAATAAAGCCTCTTTCCATATCAGAATGAATTTTACCTGCGGCTTTAGGTGCTATTGTTCCACGAGGAACCAACCACCCTCGAGTTTCGGGACCTTTTATAGTATAAAAAGTAACTAAATCAAGTAACTCAATTCCAGCGTTAATAATTTTGGTAAGCCCTGACTCCTCGATTCCTAACTCCAGCATAAATTCTTGTGCTTCATCTAAGGGTAGACTCGATAGCTCGTACTCTAATGATGCAGAAATAACCAATATATCTTTGTTTCTTTCCGCCGCCATGTTTTCCACCTGTGTCAGCATATCTTTAATCATTTCTCGATTAAGTAACGCAGCTTCATCAACATTTAAAACATACAGCACAGGTTTATTGGATAAAAGCGGTAAATCATTTGGTAGATCAAAGGAATTCAATAAATGAAAGTCTCCTTCATTGAGAATTTCATATGCTCTATTTAAGACTTCTAGCTCATCTTTGTACTTTCGGTCGCCGGTTTTTAACAGCCGATTTGTTTTCTCTATCCGATTCTCTAATGTCTGCAAATCCGCTAACATCAGTTCCGTTTCGACTGTTTCTATATCGGCTATGGGATTTAAATCGCCATTTCCTACTTTCGCTACATTTGGATCAGAAAATCCTCTAACTACGTGCATAATGGCATCTACTTCACGAATATGTGATAAAAACTTATTCCCCAATCCTTCTCCGCGACTGGCACCTTTAACCAACCCGGCTATATCCACAAACCTAATTACAGCACCTGTCACTTTTTCCGGCTCTACTATTTCTGCCACTTGAAGCAAGCGTTTATCAGGTATGATTACAACTCCGACATTAGGTTCAATTGTACAAAAAGGATAATTTAGTGCCGGTACATTTGCTTTCGTTAAAGCATTAAACAATGTCGACTTCCCCACGTTCGCAAGCCCAACAATCCCTATCTCCACAGCAATCCTCCCCCACTAAATTTTACCAGTAGAATAAATACTTGCTGCTTTAGTCTACTGCAAAAAGCAAAATTTTTGCAGTAACATCTTTTATCAGCTGCTCTACTTTTATAAAATCCATATGCTCAATATATTTCTGCTCCAAACTAACGTAAATTGATCTAGCTTGGCGTAATTGCTTGACAGCTAAGTCAAGTAATTCATCAAACAAAACAAAGTTTTTGTGTAAAATGTATTGATACTCCCACCGTTTTGATCGATTAAGGTAATCGTTAAGATCAATTGTTTCCGCATTATCCACTTGATAAATGTGCGGAGGATGGGATGATATAACAGCCAAATTTAAATCCGGAATCCCAATATGTTCAATTTTATCCGGAGTAATCGGACAATAATATGCTTCCAGATCAAAACCCTGCTGGACGGCATAATCTGCAATTTTTTCTACCAACAACTGCCTTCCGCCTCCGGGTTCACCTTTAATAATAATCTGTCTTTCAAAATTCTTCATAATCGAGGGTAACTCATTTACCAATCCCTGCGGTGTAATGGCCGATGCAAATAAATGCCGCATTTTACCAACCCTGTTATTCCTTCTTTGATCCATAAAAACTTCATTAATTAGGTTTTTGAAAACCTGATTTAATCCGGTTAAGTCCACACAACTGCGGTTAATTTCACTTGTGTCTTCATATAACTCTTTAGCTGCTTTTAAATAGTGATATACTCGTGTATAACATGCTTTATTTTGTTTAGTCAACTCAATAATATCATTTTTTTCCTTAGTTATCTGCTCCGCATCCCAATAATTACCTAGATTAATTATTTCATCTACGCAACCAGGATAATCAGGCTCAATAATATGTGGAGCTGTTCCGTCCACAATCGCTACTTTTAAAGCGGGTA
>JAAZMN010000012.1 GCA_012798795.1 Bacillota bacterium
AAGCGCAAAAGAAGTGGCTGCTAAAACAATGACTAAAAGCGTTAGTATAGTTACAAGCTTTTTTAAACGCACAATCTAGCCTCCTAATTTTCCACGACCACCTAGTGTTTGCATTCATCGCATTAATTTAATTTCCTTTCGTTTTCAGATTTTTTATTCATTTTCGCGTTTGTTGCTTCACTTCAGTTAAATCTCGGTATTAGAATATAAGAAGCATGCTATAGCTTATATTTGTAACCATGCCGATTTAAGCATTAATGCTTGTGTAAGAGTTATATCGAAGCAATGAATAAATAGCGAGGAGGCACAAATATGCTTGGCTCTATCAGATATACTTTCAGACTTATGCGTAAACATCCGTTCAGATCCATCTTGACCACAATTCAAATTGCTTTGGGATTTTGGGTGATTGCTACTATTTTTAATATGAATATCCAGGCTAACAATGAAATCAAAGACGAAAGTGCAACCCTAAATGCCAATCTTGCACAGACTTATATCTCAGATGAAAACTTCCACCCCTTAACCCTTACAGAGCTTGATATATTTGTAGAAAACAGTTCCTCTATCGATACAGCTTTCACTTACCATTATTATGGTACTGTTGATATTCAGCACGATGATTACACATACAATCTTTACGGCCTAGTTGAAACTTCTGCCACTTCACCCCAACTTTTAGGATTAGAACTCATCGACGGTAATTTTTTTACCCCACAAGACATTAGAGCTCAAAACCGCGTAGTCTTAATTTCTGAACGCATGAATTCGAATGCTCTTCAAGGTAAAAAAGGAATCGGCTAAACTATCATGATTAAAGCCTTCCTACACGAAGACTATCTGCCCTTTACAATCATCGGTATCTATAAAGATATGAGTTTTCTGCTCACTTCATTTTTCCGTACGCAGCCAACTATGCTGATTCCGGACGGTACCCGCCTAGTATCGGCTGCCGATGTCCGGATCCGCGGTAGTGAAGTGTTCCTAGTGTCAGATGATGTTTATGCGGCCGTTCAGGAAGTCGAGCAGCTTTACGGGCCTCGCTTTACCACATATTTTAACCATATTGTCACAAGACGACTCAATGATGTCAAAGGTATAACTATTTTCCTTGCCATTTTTGGCTTCATTGCAGTAATTAATAATCAGTTCAGCAGGAATTCTAAGCATTATGCTGACCAGCGTCATAGAGCGAACCAGGGAAGTCGGTTTGAGAAAAGCATTAGGGGCTACCAAACTTAGTATAATCACCCATGTTCTTCATGAAGCATTGTTTTTTTCACTGCTGGGATCGATTCTCGGTACTATCCTTGTCTTAATTTGCAGTAACGAAGTGGTAAATAAAATCTTAGATAACACCTCCTTTCATGGTTTGCAGATCAGTGGAATCAGTGTTAAAGCAATCTGCTTAAGCGGGATCATTACTCTTTTGGTCGGAATCATATCTGGGTTATATCCGGCTGTTCAGGCCGCAAATCTTATCCCCGTTGATGCAATTCGAGAGACATAAAAAGGCAAACCTCGTTCAGTTCTAAACCGAACGAGGCTTGCCTTTAATCATTATCAGGCACATACAGCACCATCTGTTTATAAATTATATCGGCTAATCCAATACCGCCGGCACCAGCCATTTCAATCGCTAGTTGCTCATCATACATTAATTGAAACAGTGCTTATCCAACAGATGATTTTTTGAGAAAAATAATCTATTTAGCAACAATGGATATCTATAATCATGATTACTAGCAGTAAAGCTTGACTTTCCGCCTTATACAACCTTTTATCAGACCATACAGCTGTTTTGACCTATGACATTTGTTGCCATTATATATTGTTTTCCGATATTTATCAGCATCCTGTTTTTTGCAGTTAACATAACCATAGTTTAACTATTTGCTCACTACATAAATAATATTGCTCTCTAGATATAAAAAATCCCCCCTATGATAACCACTTCCACTGTCTACCATAAGGGGAGCATACCATTAGATGATCTAATCATCACTTGGCACATGTAAAACCATTTGCCGATAAATAATATCACTTAATCCAATGCCACCTGCCCTTGCCATTTCTATAGATAATTGTTCATCTAACATGGATTCAAACAGCTTCTCGGCTTTTCTATCACCGAACAAATCTGAATCGGGCACAGTCTTACGCATTTGAGTTAATAGCTGCTGAATAAATAATGACTCAAACTGCTCAGCAGTATCTTTTAATTCTTTTTGTGATGATGAAAGCTCTTGTGCCTTAGCTGTTAACATCATACCCGGATCCCAAGCTATTTTCATATTTCGCCTCACCTCAATCAAGTATCTGCCGTTAATCTACACTACATAATGACTAATTCGCCATACAGGGCTCCAGCAGCCTTTATTGCCTGTAATATTGCAATAATGTCACGAGGAGTTGCACCAATAGCATTTAAAGCGGCAATTAAATCCTCAACACTGCTGCTCCCCTTAAGCAACATTAGATTATGCGGTTCTTCCTCAACCGCAATCTGATAATCCTGTGCGGTCACAGTTTCACCCACAAACCCCGCAGGTTGGCTGACCTGCATACTAGCTTCAACTCTTACATTAAGCCCACCATGAGCAACTGCAACAGCAGCAATCCGCACATCTGAACCCATAACAACTGTTCCAGTTCGTTCATTAATCACTACTTTTGCTTTAGTATCAGGAAGAATCGGCAGTTCTTCTACTGCAGCCACAAAACCCACTATGTTATTGTGATATTCTTCAGGAATTTTAACTGCCACCGTAGATTGATCCCGCGCATAAGCACTGTTTATAAAAACTTGATTAATGGCTGCGGCTAATCTTGAAGCAGTACTGAAATCTGCTTCTTTCAACACCAAATTAAGTCTGCCTTCGTCTACAATAATACTCTGCGGTATTTCCTGTTCTACAATGGCTCCGTTTGGTACCATAGCAACGGTTGTATGATTTTGCTGTACTGAACTTGAACCACCTCTTACTACAAAACCTCCTATGGAAAGCGAACCTTGTGCTGCGGCATAAATATCTCCATTGGCAGCGTGAAGCGGTGTCTGCAGTAAATACCCCCCCTGCAGACTCTTGGCATCACCAATTGACGATACTGTTACGTCAATCCGGTCTCCAACTCTAACTGATGATTGAATATCAGCTGTGACCATAACCGCAGCAACATTGCGCAAGCGTAAATCTTCAGCTGAAACCGTAATACCAAATTTTTCAAGCATATTCGCTATCATTTGTAAATTAGCTAAAGCTCCTGTACCATCACCAGTACCGTTTAGACCAATTACTAAACCTAATCCATATAATTGATTATCCCGCACACCCTGCACCCGTACAATATCTTTCACCCGCACCTGCACAGCATCAGCAGCACTTACCCCAGTAACTGCTAAAAAAATGGTAGTTGCTGCTAGAAATATGATTAACACCGGTTTTCCGCTGCGTATTAGTTTATTCATCAAAAGAACCTCCATCTTTTAAAAACTTTCTAGAATAACCAGTTAAAAAAGCGGGTAAGAATTCCAGGTTTTTGCTTATCTCCAACAACCCCTGTGCCGACAAATTCAATTTCCGCATCAGCCACTAAAGAGGAGAGAATTGTATTGTCTTGATCAATATCTCGATTGCGTACAATGCCGCTGATCACAATCTCCTGTTCTTCTCCATTAATTACAATTTTTTGCCGACCTTCTATTTTCATGGTTCCGTTGTTGAAAATCTCAATTACTTTTGTCGTTAATTTAGCAGTAATACTGCCTCCGCGACTGGTAGTTCCCGCTCCCTCATATTGATCACCGTAGGTAATTCTCATTAACGGAATCAGATCTGCTAAAACTCCACCGCCCGGTCCAATGCCTAAAGTATTATCTTTGCCGGACGAAGTATTTGCCGATTGAGTAGCGCTGGCATTCTCGATAATTAATACTGTTACTAGATCACCGACCTGCCGTGCTTTGTAATCAGCATACATTGAAGAGATACCCGGATCAAACAAAGATTCAGCCCATACCACCGAGGATAATGCTGCTAACAAAAAGATCACAATGATCATTATTGGGACTCTGCCGTTAAATAACTCTTTCATGATTATTTCAAGCCCCCAATCTCTACCTTAACCAACTCAGAATTAATAATCTTTCCATAAACAATCTGTTTCGAATCTAAATTTTCAACTGCTATTATATCGCCAAGCCCTCCCGAATCTTTAGCCTGCCCCGCAGCTGTTACTTGAATCAACCCAGCTTGTACAAGAATCATCACATGCTCCTGGCGTTCAACTACAGGAGGCACTTCAGCTGCCGATACAGTCAGGTAATTACCTGCAGTTAGTAATCGCGTTGCACGTTTACCTACTAAATCTTCAATACCAGCAAGATTACTTGGCTTTATCTGTCCTTCCCGCTCTTCTACTCTCAAATCTTCTCTACTAATAAGCTCATGGCGTGCAATTTTGCGAATCGGTACCACAACCTGATACTTGATAAGGTTGGTACCAGGAGCCGTATCTTTCACCGTATCTTTTGTTACATTACTTGCACTCGTATCCGGTGGCGAACTGGAACTCTTTAGCGAAACGTTTTGATTTATATCTAAGGTAGACACCCATACTTCCTTAGAACCGATAATATTTAGAGTGCGAGGGTCGATCCCAGCTTGACGCAGTCTTACTTCAATCTGCCCCACAGTCAGCCGCCTCGAAGAACCAGGTAATGCCGCTGATCCTAAATAAACTGTTTCTATTGCTTTCGGATCATCGCTGTTAAAAATCTTGGCAATGTCTTTAAGATGGATTTCCTTATCTGTGACTTCTGCTGTTTCCATTATTTCTATCGTAACATGTTCACCTGCCCAACAAGCTGTACTACAGCTGAAACCAATTATTACAATCAAGCTGACCACAAACCACTTTTTAAACATCCTCGTCACCTACCTGCGGAGGTTATTAGCAGTCTGTAACATATCATCCGCAGCTTGAATTGCTTTTGAATTAGTTTCATACGCCCGTTGAGCTACGATCATACTGACCATTTCTTCAACTACTTGCACATTACTCATTTCTAAATATCCTTGGGCAAGATTACCAAATCCATCGAGTCCAGGCTGCCCTACAATTGCTGCCCCACTGGCAGCAGTAGCGGAATAGAGATTCCGTCCATCACTTTTTAAGCCCGCTGGGTTTACAAAACGAGCAAGTTCTATATTGGCTATCTCATTTGGACGATCATCTCCGGGAAGCTGTACCGACACAGTACCGTCAGAACCGATATTTACACTTAAAGCATCGTCATCAATCCGTATTTCCGGTTCAAGGGGAAATCCATCACTAGTAACAAGTCGACCATCGCCATCACGTTTAAATGCACCATCACGCGTATAACTAACGGTGCCATCAGGTAATAACACTTGGAAAAATCCATCGCCCTCAATAATTAAATCATAAGGATTATCAGTTTGCTGAAATGTCCCTGGAGTAAAAAGTCTTTGAGTTGCTACAGGACGAACTCCGTGACCTACTTGAATCCCAGTGGGAATTTGTGCTCCCGCTGCAACAGGAGTCCCTGCATATCTTACTGTTTGATACAATAAATCTTGAAAATCCACTCTACTCTTCTTAAAACCCGTTGTATTTACATTCGCTAAATTGTTAGCAGTAGTATCGATCTTATACTGCTGACCATTCATTCCCGACGCGGCAGTCCACAATGCACGCATCATAAAAAATTCCTCCAATCACCCGGGGAACTGTATCCATCATTCAACAGTTTATAGCCTCTGTAAACCAGTCCAGCTTATATAACCCGGTTATTTTTTATTTTATAAAATTGCTACACCGATATCTCGTTGACTATTCTGCCTAGAGTATCATCGTAGGCTTGAACAACTTTTTGATTTGCTTCATAAGCACGCTGTATTTCGATAAGACTAACCATTTCCCGAACTACATTAACATTCGACATTTCTATACTGCCCTGTAAAACTGAAGCTTGAGCGCGAAATGGTACTCCCCCGACTTCCGTCCTATGATAACGATTATCTCCCTGCCTAATAAGTGTGCTGGGATCAGGAAAATCAACTATTAACAGCCTATCGCGTTCAATCCCGTCAACAAAAACAGTCCCTTCGGAATTTATTGTGACTTCACCTTCACCGATGTAAATAGGTCCATTTTCGCCTCTAACCTGATAACCGTCTAAAGAGACTAACCATCCGCCGGCATTTAATGTATAACGACCGTCGCGGGTATAACTAGTTTGACCGGGAGTGTCAATTACAAAAAAGCCTGAGCCTACAAGTGCAGTATCTAGAGCATTTCCTGTAGTATGTATTCTTCCCGGAGAAAATAAAGACTGTTCATCGGCTGTTATTGCACCTGTCCCTAAACGCCCGATTGGACTGTACTCATTCTTGTACTGACGCATCAATAACATCTCGGGAAATGCCTCCACTTGAGTTTCCTGCCGCTGAAAACCTGCTGTATCCACGTTAGCTAAATTATTGGCAAGCACCGCGGAACGCAGCCCTTGAACCAGCATACCAGATGCAGCTGTATAAATACCACGTAACAACCTAACACCTCCTTTTTTCTCGTATTAAATTTATCGGTTGAATATGGGCTTAACTTTAACGGCTTTTCATTAATCACTGCAAAAAAATTAAAAAAAAAGGCCTTTAGGCCTTAAACAACTGCGCTCGATTTTAAAACATCTTGAAATTCATCCAGCATTTCCAAAACCAAACCGCAGCCCTCTGCCACACATGTCAGCGGATTATTGGCAACATAAACCGGAACTTGTGTTTCATAATGAATCAGATCCGGTAATCCGTCCAGCAGTGCCCCTCCGCCGGTAAGAACAATCCCTTTCCCGACAATATCTGCAGCTAATTCTGGCGGGGTAACTTCTAATACTGATTTAATCGCATCAACAATGCTGTTGATCGACTCTTCCAACGAATCGAAAACATCTCTGGAACTGAGATCAATATTACACGGCAAACCAGTAACTAAACTTCTGCCTCTGATTCCCAGATATTTATTCTCAGTAGGATAAGCAGTGCCTATATGAATCTTTATTTCTTCAGCAGTACGTTCTCCAATAGCCACGTTATAAGCTCTCTTTATGTGACGAATAATTGCTTCCTCAAAATGAGAACCTCCTACCCTCAGTGACTGGCTGACTACCTCACCCTTGAGGGAAATAACTGCTATGTCAGTTGTTCCTCCCCCAATATCCACAATCATGTTTGCTGAAGGCACCCTAATATCTAATCCACAACCAATTGCCGCCGCCATTGGTTCTGAGATTAAAAACACTTCTTTGGCCACACTATTAACAGCTGCATCCAAAACCGCACGTTTTTCTACCTCAGTAATTCCTGATGGTACACAGATTACCACCCGCGGCTTAAAAAGCTGGCGCTTCCCAATTGCTCTGCCTATAAAATATTTAATAATGCTCTCAGTCAACTGATAATCAGCAATAACTCCTTCGCTAAGGGGCCGTATTGCTTGTATGTTTCCGGGCGTACGCCCAATCATACGCCTGGCATCTTCTCCCATTGCACAAATTTTATTATTATTCAAATCCATTGCTACAACTGAAGGTTCTTGCAGAACAATGCCTTTCCCTTTAACAAAAACTAACATGTTAATAGTGCCTAAATCAATTCCAACATCGGTCCCAAACATGAAGAAGCTGCCCCTTTCATATTCCATATCTTTCCATTAAAAATAATATTCGACACTTTTAGGGCAATTCCTTTATAGACATTTATGAAACTCTACGCGACCGGATATATTTTCGTTTTGTAGCTTCCCCACCACGAATATGTCTTTCTGCTTTGTTTTTTTCCAGAACTCGCTTGACCTTTACAGCCAGTTCTTCATTTACCCGCGGAAGCCTTTCAGTAACATCCTTATGAACAGTACTCTTGCTGACACCGAATACAGAGGCCGCCTGCCTTACTGTCGCATTTGTTTTAATAATATATAAACTTACATCCACTACTCGTTTGCGGATATAGTCTCTCATATTCGCTCCCCCTAGCTTTTTTGTTACATTTATATGCTAGGATGGAGCGAATATGCTAGTAAATCAATAGGATGACATATACTGCATGGGATTAATGGGCTCTCCTTGATAAAACAACGCAAAAAATAATTCCCCATTTTTTCCAGCATCGGCAATTAGTTGATTCTGCTGAACCATATCACCTATACCAACAGTAACCGCCCTAACTCCACGGTAAACACTTTGCCAGCCGCTACCGTGTTCCATTACCAATTCAAATCCGTTTTCGCCAGGAAATATATTCTTTACTCTTCCCGGTAGTACACTGCGAATCTGCTCTTCTGAAGCGGCCAGAAATGTAAGACCGCTGTTAAACCGCCAATCCTGATAAACAGGATGTCGATACCAGCCGTATTCATAAGCGATATCTCCTTTAATCGGCCAGAGAATTCGTTCAAATGAAGCAGCCAGTACTTCGACAGCTTCCAAGTCCGCTTCCTGATTTTCACGACGATACTCTTGGGGATTGGGCAAAACTTCTTCTGGAAGTTTTATCGAATTCTCCTGTGTCCCAAGAGCTACTGCCGGTTGTTGAAATACCCATGAATATTCTGTTGCTAACAGCAGCTGCAGTTCACTTCTAACTAAATCTGTAAGTTCTGCCTGCTCAAATCCACAAACTGATTCCGGTACCGCAGTCTTAGATTTATTAGAAAATATAAACTTATTTACAGCCCAGCCGCCAATAAGGAGCAAACAAATTATTATAACTATGCTGCGAAAAATACGATCAAACAAATTCCCTCTGCGAAAACTGAATGCATTGGCAAGCCATCTGCCGGCATCGGCCAATTTTTTTCGGACAAAACCAACTATTCTGCTTATCTGCATACTATCACCACCTAGTGATAGTATGCGCAAGTTTTCCCAGTATATACAAAATTGGGGAAAAATTGGGGAATTAATTAAACCTATTCTTCTGCAGCTTTTATCCTATTAATCGCTTTTTTTAGAGCAATTCGGGCACGATTAAAATCCATGTCTTCTCGTTTTTGCTGTAAACGCCTCTCTGCTCGTGCTTGAGCTTGCTTTGCCCGTAAAACATCAATTTCTTCTGCCAATTCCGCAGTATGAGCAAATATGGTCAGCTTATTGCTGCTCACTTCCGCAAAACCACCTGCTACCGCTGCTTTACGTTTTTTTTGGTGTTTTGGGCCAAATTCAACCACACCAATACCCAGAGCTGTTAAAAGCGGAGCATGATTAGAGTAAATCCCTATCTGACCATTGACTCCCGGCAGCAGTACCGACTCTACATTGGTAGTAATTACCTGGCGCTCGGCAGTAACGATTTCAAATTGAAATTCAGCCATAATTAAGCACCTTCTTGTTTATAAAGTTTTCCTTTTTCAACAGCTTCTTCAATTGTTCCGACCATAAAGAATGCTGCTTCTGGTAATTCATCATGTTTCCCTGCAAGGATCTCTTTAAAACCTCGCACCGTATCCTTCAGCGGAACATATTTACCAGGAATACCAGTAAATGTTTCCGCAACAAAAAGCGGCTGCGACAAAAATCGTTCTAATTTGCGTGCTCTACGCACAATAACTTTGTCTTCTTCCGACAATTCATCCATTCCCAAAATGGCAATAATATCCTGCAGTTCACGATAACGTTGCAATACTTCTTGAACTCCTCTAGCTACCTCGTAATGCTCAGTGCCAACAATTTCCGGCGAAAGCAAGCGCGAGGTTGATGCTAGCGGATCCACCGCTGGATAAATACCTTTTTCAGCAATTCGTCTCTCCAAATTAGTAGTGGCATCAAGATGAGCAAATGTTGTCGCAGGTGCCGGATCTGTATAATCATCGGCGGGAACATAAATTGCTTGAATAGAAGTAATGGAACCCCTTTTTGTAGTTGTAATGCGTTCCTGTAATTGCCCCATCTCTGTTGCCAGTGTCGGTTGATACCCAACAGCCGAAGGCATTCTCCCCAATAATGCAGATACCTCAGAACCAGCTTGAGTAAAACGAAAAATATTATCTATAAACAATAATACATTTTGTCCAACTTCATCCCGAAAATACTCTGCAATTGTCAGTCCAGTTAAACCTACCCGCAGTCGTGCTCCCGGCGGTTCATTCATCTGCCCGAACACCATTGCTGTTTTATCAATTACGCCTGATTCCTTCATTTCTTGATATAACTGCTGACCTTCGCGAGTACGTTCGCCCACACCAGCAAATACTGAATATCCACCGTGCTCATAGGCAATATTTCTAATCAGTTCCATAATTAAAATTGTTTTGCCTACGCCCGCTCCACCAAAAAGCCCTATTTTACCGCCGCGAGCATACGGTGCTAATAGATCTACTACTTTAATTCCGGTTTCCAGCATTGTATTAGCAGGTTCTACTTCGCTGACTTTGGGAGCCGGACGGTGAATCGGAAGTACATTAGTTTTATCCAATGGCTCACCATGATCAATTGTTTCTCCCAAAACGTTGAGGATCCGACCTAATACTTGTTCTCCGACAGGAACTGAAATCGGTCCTTTTAAATCAACGGCAGTCATCCCCCGCTGCAGTCCGTCAGTGGATGACATGGCAATACAGCGTACCACATTATTTCCCAAATGCTGTGCTACTTCACACACAAGATTGATTTGATATTCATCACTTGTATATTCAATCTTAATCGCATTATTTAACTCCGGTAGTTTTTCTTCAGGAAACTCCACATCAACAACGGGACCAATAACCTGAACTACCTTTCCTGTATTATTTTGCGTATTTTGCATAATATTACTACCTCCTATTCACTTAGAGCTTCAGCTCCACCTACAATTTCAGAAATTTCAGTGGTAATTGCTCCCTGCCGTATTCTATTAAAAGAGAGATTTAACTCTTCAAGCAATTCTGCCGCATTATCACTGGCATTACTCATAGCGGTCATAGTCGCACCTTGTTGACTGGAAGCAGCTTCTAACAGTGATTGAAAAATGATTGTATCTATATACAAAGGAATCATTGCATCCAATACTTCAAACACCGAAGGCTCAAATAAATAAAGTGCTTTCAGCGGTATTTCTAACTCGTCTCCCGATTCATGTGTATCTTCGATTTCCTGCTCCTCAATTGGTAAAATTTGCTTAATCGTAACCTTATGATTCACCGTATTGATAAATCTTGTATATAAAATAGCAACATGATCAAAAAGCCCGTTAAGGTAGAACTCCTGAATTAATGAGGATATTTCATGTGCTTGATGAATATCAGGATAATCCCCCAGACTGACATAGTCAGCTAGAAATTCCTGCCCGGACCTTCTAAAATGATCTCGCACTCGTCTGCCGATTAAAATCATATATGTATCTGGTCGTTCTATGAGAAACTCTTCCGCTTGACGAATAACGTTACCGTTATAACTTCCTGATAATCCGCGATCAGCTCCGATCACAACCAAACAAGTCCGTTTCTTTTCAGTTACCTGTGCTAACTGAGGTAGAGGTTCACCTAATTTTCTAGCTCCGCTCAATACTCTGTTCAGCGAAGTATCCAACCTATACCGGAAAGGTCGCGATTTTTCTACACGTACTTGAGCTTTACGTAATTTAGCAGCGGCAATCATCTCCATGGCTTTGGTAATCTGCTGAGTGTTTTGTACTGTTTGCATTCGCCGTTTAATTTCGCGTGCTGTTTGTGCCATCTACGCCCCCTCCTATGCGACAAACTCTTTTTTGAACTCCTCAATAGCAGCTTTGAGTTCTTCCGTTAATTCATCCGACATTTCCTGTTCTTCATTGATCTTATGCATAATTTCCGGCTTGTTCTTTTTTACAAACCTTAATAAGTCTCTTTCAAAGCGCTGGACATGTTCAACCTTAACATCATCTAAATATCCCCTTGTTACTGCAAATAAGGCTACAACCTGGTCACTTACACTCATCGGAACATACTGCTTCTGCGTAAGTGCTTCCACAATTCGTTCCCCTCTATTTAATTGTGCTTGAGTGGCCTTGTCCAGATCAGAACCGAATTGAGCAAACGCTTCCAATTCTCTATACTGAGATAAATCCAAACGTAGACTGCCTGCAACCTGTTTCATTGCTTTAACTTGTGCTTCTCCCCCAACACGGCTTACCGAACGGCCTACATTAATTGCCGGCCTAACACCTGCATAGAATAAATCTGATTCCAAAAAAATCTGTCCGTCTGTAATAGAAAGCACGTTAGTTGCAATATAAGCAGAAATATCTCCCGCCTGCGTTTCAATAATCGGCAGAGCTGTAATGGAGCCTCCGCCCAAATCATCGCTTAATTTGGCCGCTCGTTCCAATAACCGCGAATGTAAGTAAAACACATCGCCAGGAAAAGCTTCGCGCCCCGGCGGCCGCCGTAGTAGTAAGGATAATTCCCGATAAGCAGTAGCATGTTTAGAAAGGTCATCATAGACAATTAAAACATGCTGCCCGTTATACATAAACTCTTCAGCCATGGCAACTCCAGCATAAGGCGCAATATACAACAGCGGTGCCGGTTCGCTTGCCGTAGCAGAAACAACAATTGTGTAATCCATAGCACCGTATTCTTTCAGTACCTGAACCACTCCGGCCACAGTAGAAGCCTTTTGGCCGATGGCCACATAAATGCAAATAACATCCTCATCTTTTTGATTGATAATAGTGTCGATAGCAATAGCAGTTTTTCCTGTCTGCCGATCACCGATGATTAATTCACGCTGACCGCGACCGATTGGAATCATGGAATCAACTGCTTTCAAACCAGTTTGCAGCGGTTCATATACCGCCCTGCGTTCAATAACTCCCGGTGCCCTGTTCTCGATTGGCCGGTATTTTTTTGCATTGATTTCACCTTTATCATCTATAGCTTGACCTAAAGGATTAACAACTCGACCAATAAGTTCTTCGCCAACAGGCACCTGTACAATACGGCCTGTTCGCTTTACCGGATCTCCTTCTTTGATATGAACATAATCTCCCAAGATAACACAGCCAATATTATCATACTCAAGATTAAGGGCCATTCCATAAATCGAACCGGGAAACTCTAACAGTTCACCGGCCATGACATGTTCCAACCCATAAACCCTGGCAATCCCGTCACCAACCATTAATACCGAACCGACATCTTCAACTTTAACCTCAGCTTCAAACTCTTCTATCTGGCGTTTAAGAATTGCTGTGATTTCGTCAGGTCTAATTGCCATTAACATCCCTCCAATGAAATTCTGTAATTATATTCTTAATACGCATGGCCGCTTTTCCATCTCCATAGGGATTGTGCGCGTGCGTCATGTGACGATATAATTCATTATTTTGGATTAGATTACTTATTTCATATACAATTTTTTCCTTATCGGTCCCAACCAACTTCAAAATACCACTCTCAATTCCTTCCGGCCGCTCAGTGGTATCTCTTAACACTAATACCGGCTTTCCAAGTGCAGCCGCTTCTTCCTGTAATCCGCCAGAATCTGTCACTAAGAATTTACACCGATTAAGTAGATTGGCAAACTCAATATAAGCAGGAGCATCTATTAAGTAAACATTATCAATACCGGCAAGATAGCTTTTTACTACTGACTGTATCTGAGGATTTTTATGCATTGCAAATACAATATCCACCGGCAAGCATGAGGCAGCGTCTCGAATGGCGGCACAAATATTTTCCAAAGGCTGCCCCCAATTCTCTCTGCGGTGTGCTGTAACGAGCACTACCGGCTTGGAAAATGTTAATGCTCTTAACTGCGGCAGTTTAAACTGATAATTATCATTTACTACCATATACAGCGCATCTACAACCGTATTACCTGTTACATATATTTGCTTAGAGCTGATACCTTCCAAACGTAAGTTTTTGGCAGCTGCCTCTGTCGGGGCCAAAAAAACAGTGGACAAACCATCGATTAGTTTACGATTTGCCTCTTCAGGAAAAGGATTATAAAGATCGCCGGTTCTAAGACCAGCTTCCACATGAGCTATTGCGATTTTGTGATAATACCCGGCTAAAGCTGCAGCAAGTGCCGTTGTTGTATCTCCGTGAACCAATAGATAATCCGGTTTCCAACAAGAAAATATCTGCTCCAAACCATTAAGAACTGCAGTGGTTATATCAGTTAATGACTGATTTTCAGTCATGACATCCAAATCATAATCTGGAATAATATTAAACACATCAAGTACTTGATCAAGCATTTCCCGATGTTGCCCAGTAACTATAACTTTAGTATTCCATTTACTGTGAGTTTTAAATTGCTTTACTACGGGGGCCATTTTAATTGCTTCTGGCCTAGTTCCAAACACAATTCCAACATTACCCAATTATAACACTCTCCGCTGTGATTTGACAACTAAGGGTTTAATCATACCTATTTTAACAGCTCCATAAAGAAGAACAACTGCAATAACAGGTAATATAATAAACTGGTTCCAGCTGTTATTCTTAACAAGCACAAGTGCCGTTGCTGATGAGACTAGAGTAAGCATATAACCGCATAATGCCACTTGACGTTGACTTAACCCCAGTTCTAACAGCCTATGATGGAAATGCTGTTTATCTGCCTTATATATGGGTATTCCCTGCTGTAAGCGACGGACAATAGCACAAAAGGTATCGATTGTAGGAACTGCCAGGATTAATACTAAAATTGGTAAGTTAAACATAATATCGCCAGTTAACACACTATTGTTAGCTAATGCTGCAAATAAAAATCCGATTAACATTGCCCCAGTATCACCTAAGAAAATCCTTGCAGGATTAAAATTAAATACTAAAAAACCGACATTTGCACCAATAAAAATAAGGAGTAAACCACCTATATTTTGACAACTTGTCCCATAAATCCACGTAAATAAAGAAGTAGACGCAATCAGTATTATTCCGCCGGCTAATCCATCTAAGCCGTCGATAAAATTAATAATGTTTATCACACTTAACATCCATAAAGCTGAAATTATATAATTTGAGCTGGGATTCAACCACAAAAATGCTGCAACAGCCACCACCTGACCGAAAAACTTAATTCCGGCAGATAATCCTCTATAATCATCTATAAGTCCAGTAATAATAATAATCGTACCACCGACAAAATACGGTACTAAATTCTCGGCTCCTTGAAAAAGAGCAGTAATAAAAAAGGCGAAATAAATGGCTAAACCTCCGGCTGTTGGTACAGGATAAGAATTAATACGGCGTTCACTGGGATGATCAAATAATCTAAAAGACATGGTGATATAGATCAATATCGGTGTAAATATCAGGGTCAAACCCATACTGATCAGTAAATATTTTAGCATCCAATCACTCCTTATCGGTCCACTTAATCAATGAAATATCTGCTTCCATTAACATTTCTTTCGCTAAAGAGTCCGGGTAGTCTCCCTGAAATACTACAGTTGTTATTCCAGCATTGATTAACATTTTACT
>JAAZMN010000013.1 GCA_012798795.1 Bacillota bacterium
GATGGAGCATGCACCAACAATCCGGGGCCGGGAGGCTGGGGTGTGGTTATGATTTATACAGGTAAGCAAAAGCATATCAAAGAATTCAGTGGTTTTGTAGATAATACTACCAATCAGAGGATGGAGCTTACAGCTGCCATTGAGGGACTGAAAAGGCTTAAAACAAGCTGTCATGTAAACTTATATTCAGATAGTGCTTATTTAATTAATGCATTTAATCAGAACTGGTTTGCAGGATGGTTGACACGGGGTTGGTTGAATGCAAAGAATCAACCGGTGAAAAATCAAGATTTATGGGAGCAGTTATTGGATTTAAGCAAGACTCACAAAATTAAGTGGATCAAAGTCAAAGGTCATAGTGATAATGAGTGGAACAATCGCTGTGACGAGCTAGCCAAAGAGGCTATCAAGCAGGGCCTTGCCGGTGAACAATAATGGCGATACAAAAATGCCTGAAGTCGATAGTGATAACGGCCTATTTGGTGATAGATAATGCATCTAGTATTTTTTTAGCAGGGATTACGGTAAATGTGGTCAAATAATATAGGTATAATGGATGTTTGATCGGGAGGCGCACTTATGACTGTAATTTTTGATCAAATAATAATTATTGGTGTGGGATTAATTGGCGGTTCTTTAGGAATGGCGATTCGTAAACACAAACTTGCTAATCAGGTAGTGGGTATTGATCTTGATGCCCAAAGTCTTACTATTGCTAAAGATTTGGGGGCAGTTGACATTTATGATACGGGATATACTGCAGTGGGAGATGCTGACTTAGTAATTCTAGCGGCTCCGATCTTTTCTAATTTAAGGATTCTTGAAAGCATATGTGAATATTTACCGTCAAAGGCCATTGTCACTGACGTGGGAAGTACTAAAAGTGAGTTTGTGGCGCAAGCCGAACAACTTTTAGCGGGGCGTAATGCATTTATTGGTGGTCATCCCATGGCCGGTGCGGAAACAGCTGGTGTAAGTGGTTCTGATCCCTATCTATTTGAAAATGCGATCTATTTACTTACTCCTACTGAATATACTGATCAAAATGCTTTAACTAAAGTGAAAGCAATGGTGGAGCAGATCGGTGCAAGAACGATGGTGGTTGATCCTACAACTCATGATCTAGTCGTAGCGGCAATTAGCCATCTACCCCATCTTGTGGCGGCAGCATTAGTCCAAACCGTTGCTCAAGTTGATGCAGAAAATCCGATTACATTAGCATTGGCGGCAGGAGGTTTTAAAGATACTACAAGAATTGCATCTGGAAATCCCGGTTTGTGGAAGGATATTTGTTTTAGTAATAAACAGCAGATTATCGATATGATTGCTATTTTTCAAGCTAATTTAACCGAACTACAGCAGGCTTTAGTCGCTGATTTGAAGCAAGAGTTTGAGCAAAGCTTGGGTCAAGCCAAGATGACACGGGATAAGATACCGGCTAAGTTAAAGGGCTATTGGCCATTTTTAGATGAGATAATTGTGACAATTCCCGATCGACCTGGAATGATTGGGCAAGTTGCAGTTATTTTAGGTCAGGATGGAATCAATATCGACGATATTGAGATTCTTCGGGTGCGTGAAGGCGAAGGTGGTACTTTACGATTAGGATT
The DNA here is from genome assembly GCA_012798795.1 of Bacillota bacterium. Lineage (GTDB taxonomy): Bacteria > Bacillota > Limnochordia > Darwinibacteriales > DTU012 > JAAZMN01. Next base: position 1,611 of record JAAZMN010000013.1, read on the forward strand.
TGCTAAAGAAGGTTCGGCCAAAAAAGCAGTGCAGGCATTAGGTAAGCATGGATTCTCAGCAAGAATGAAGGTTATTGATTAGCGAGTGCTTGTTTTATCTCAATTATAACATCAGGATCTGTTTCTACAGTCAGAGATTTAGCTAGAATTTGTCTGGCTTTTTTTGTATCAATTTGTCCCAATGCCCAGGCAGAAGCAGTACGCACTGCTGCCTTAGGATCTTCAATACTTTTAGCTAATTCATTGACTGCTTCAGTAAGTCTTAGATTTCCGCAGACAATTGCTGCATTCCGCTGCAGGACTCCTTTGCCCCGCCAACCTAGTGCAGTGTGGTTAAATCGACGTCTAAATTCCTTTTTGGTAATATTAAGTAAAGGAATCACTGGAATACTTGCAGCTTCAAGCGGCAAAAAGTGCGAGTGGGAGCCGGAAAGTGCTGTTTCGTTTTCAGGACAAACTTGTTGGCAGGTATCACAGCCCCAAAGTTTAGCCCCGATTTTTGGACGCAGTCTGCGAGGTATTGACCCTTTCATTTGGGTTAAATAGGATATGCAGATATGAGGGTTTATTTTGTACGGAGCATACAGTGCATTTGTGGGGCATGCTTTAATGCAGAGACTGCAGTTTTGATCACAAGATGGTTTTAAAGGTATAGTATTCGTTATGGGTAATTCCACATCTACCAAGATACTGCCGAGAAAAACCCACGAACCATAGTTCGGAACATATACACAGCAGTTTTGGCCTAACCATCCAAGTCCCGCCCTTAAAGCCACAGCCCGATCAATAGTTGGTTTAGTATCTACAGCTATTAAATATTCATTTACGTCTAAATTCTGCTGCATCCATTTGGCAAGTGCTTCTAGGCGTTGGTAAAAAATTACGTGATAGTCTTGTCCCCAAGCATAGCGGGATAAAACCCCAGAATTTGGACTTAATTTTGGTTCTACTGTTTTATAGGCTAGGGCAGTACTAATTATTGATTTTACATTTGGCAGCAGTAATTTAGGATCAGTGCGCAGCTTAAGATTGGTTTCAACAAAATCAGGATATAATTTGTTCTCCTGCAGTTCAGTCAATTTTGTCAGCGATTCGGTAAACGGGTGAGGGTGAGTTACAGCCAGCGCATCAATACCTAATTCATAGGCTTTTAATGTTAGTTGTTCCACAATGTATTCCCCCAGCATTATAATTAAATAAAGGGCAGGTGATGTCAACCTACCCTTTATTGACTAATCAGCAGCTTCAACAGCGGTTACTTCTGGTACTTGTTGTTTTACTATGCGTTCAATTCCGCCTTTCAGTGTTAATTGAGCCATGGGGCAGCCGACGCAAGCACCGGTAAGCCGTACAGTAACGACGTTATTATCGTCGATATCTACAAATTCCACATCACCGCCATCTCCTTGGATTTGGGGGCGGATTGTATCGATAACTTTTTGTACCCTTTCTTTGATAGAACTCAAGGAAGGCACCTCCCTATTATTTAAGTATATTGATAAGTATACACCCTTTTTTTATTATTTACAACTACGGGAAATAATAAAGCCGGTAGAACAAGCAGGAGATTATTTATAAAACGGTAATAAGTACTAATAATACTATTTTTTACACTAGAATTATTAAGGGGAGAATTCGTTTTGCAAACAGGGCAAAGAAACCAAGTGTACCGGGGCTTTATTTTGGATCCATTTCAACAAGAGGCTTTGGCATATATTGACCAAAGATATTCTGTTTTAGTATCTGCACCTACCGGTGTTGGTAAAACTTTAATAGCAGATTATTTAATCGAAAAAGTTCATGAGGAAGGCGGCCGAGTAGTCTATACAGCGCCTATTAAAGCTCTCAGCAATCAGAAGTTTAAAGAGTTTAAAGCCATTATGGGTGACGATGCGGTGGGAATCTTAACCGGGGATGTGGTTATAAATCCCGAAGCATCAGTTTTAATCATGACTACAGAAATATTTCGCAATCTTTTGCAGGAATCGCCTGAACGAGTTAGCGATGTTTATTATGTTATCTTTGACGAAATTCATTATATTGATGATCCCCAAAGGGGCAGTGTATGGGAAGAGAGTCTGATTTTTATGCCGAAAGCCATGCGATTTTTGGGTTTAAGTGCTACTATTCCTAATGTAGAACAATTAGCCGATTGGATCGGCAAAACTCAGAATCAGGAGATAAAAATTGTAACTCATACCGAAAGGGTCGTTCCTTTAAAGCATTATATTTATGAGAAAAGCCTTGGTATAACCACAATAAATAAACTAAGAAAGAAATATAAAAAGATAATAGATAAGCTAAATAGGTTGGAATCACGGCAGCGGGATAAATTTGCAGCAACTTCTCACCTGGATTTGATTGATGAGATTAAAATTGGTTACCTTCCCTGCTTGTTTTTTACTTTTAGCCGCAGAAAAGCACAGATTAATGCAGTAGAATTAGCTGCACAGCATGATTTTCTTACTGTAGGTGAAAAAAAGCAGGCAAGAGCGATAATCGACGATGTAGTCAAACGCTATCCGCCTATATCTAGTGAAAGATGGTGGGAATTGCGCAGCATGGCCCTTAAAGGAATCGGATATCATCATGCCGGTATGCTTCCCGCTTTAAAAGATGTAATCGAAGAGTTGTTTACCAATCGTTTAGTTAAAGTACTTTATTGCACGGAGACATTTGCTGTAGGATTAAACTTTCCCTGTAGAACTGTTTGTTTTGATTCCAGTACAAAATGGGACGGTCAGTCTTTTAGAGCAATTACCAACCGTGAATATTTTCAAATGGCAGGTAGAGCTGGACGGCGCGGTATCGATACAGAAGGTTTTGTCTTTACTTTAATAGACTTGAATTATTTTGATTTTCAGGATCTACCTAGTATGAAAGAGTCGCAAATAGAACCGCTGCAGAGTCAGTTTGCCTTGACATATAATTCGATTTTGAATCTAATTAAGAATTATGATGATGAACAGATATTTCGGATCCTGGGGCAAAATTTTGCAACTTATCAGGCATTGGATGAACGCGCTCAAATTAGGCAGAGAATTAACGAAGTCAAATTTGAAGTTGATAGTTTCTGTGAGCACATGGATGTAGAAGCTTGTCCTGTTGTATATGAACGGTTACTGCGCAAGCAAAAACAACACCAAACTAGGTTAGCTAAGGAACGATATCCACGCCGGCAGCGACGGCTCAAACAGCAAATTGCTTCTATTCAAAGAACTTTGGCTAATGTAGAAAAACAGGAGTGTTCCCGAGAGGAGCAGCGTAAGTGCAGACGTGATGTCAAGTTATATCGCAAATTGATTCACCGCTATCAGAATTTACTAAAGCGAGAGAAACAGCTGGATCCACAAGGCCAGTATTATCAGGAGTTTCAAGACAAAAAAACCCTGCTTATAGCCTTAGGCTATCTGCAGGAGGAAAAACTGACGGCAGCCGGTGAATTTGCCAGCCAAATTCATGGTCATGAGCTGTTAATAACTGAATTATTTATGGATGGCTGGTTTCATAAATACAGTACAGCCGAACTTAATGCTTTAATGGTATCGATCAGCTATGATCCTCGGAGAAATGAAACTAGGATCAAACACAGATTAAATTTTACTCCGGTTCATAAATTATTTTTCAAGTTGCTAAAATGGAAGAGCGTTTTCTCGGTATCTCGTCCATTGAGTTTAATGA
>JAAZMN010000154.1 GCA_012798795.1 Bacillota bacterium
ACTCCTCCTTTCATAAAAAGCACACCTTGACAATCCCACTAAATTATAACTAAACTCTTTGGATTACTATTCTCTTTAAATTGCAGATTTCCTTCAAGAAACCCAAGTGTTTTTCAAAAATCAGTAAAATATCACGGTAAAATATGCGTTTTCTTCAAAAATACCATTTTTAACCTATACCATATATTCGCAAATATGCATATACCGCCACAAACGATGCCATCTGACAAAAGCCCATTTTCCCTCATCCTAACAAAGAAAAGAAGGTTTGACCATTATCAACCAATAAAGGAAAAAATAACACCTTGAGCCAAAAATCAGTGAGCTACCTTCCATTATATAACTTCTTATACCTGAAGTGCAAGTCAAGAATTGTACCCCATGTAAATACACATACTTCGCCAAAAAAATAAAATATCCTGTTAAGTATCTTAGAAATATTCAATTGATCATAATTTACAAATTTAGCACCTGATTATTTACTTTTGTTTGATATATTCCCCGTATTAAAACAGCTAAAATTACAATGCTTCCACCAATAACTGCCAAGATACCAGGTGACTCATCAGTAATAAAATATACCCATACCGGATTTAGTAATGGTTCCAATACTGTAATCAAAATTGCTTCCAATGAAGATACGTGTTTAATTGCCTCTGTATACAAAATATAAGGTATCCCCAATTGAAAAACTCCAAATATTATTAGTAAAAGTACACTATCCGCAGTGATATACGAAAGTGAACCAAAGCAAAAGGGAAGACATATCACAAAGTTAATAATATTTCCAATTAGCACTAGCTCTACCGGCTCATCTTCTGTTTCAAGCTTCGCCAAAATCACAAAACCCGCCATACCAATACCAGATATGATCGAAATTATGTTTCCAATAATATGACCGGTCTTTAGATCGCCAATAAAAAACAGGAGCATACCAAACATTACAGCAAAAATTGCTGCCCAATCCGATTTGCGTACTTTTTCTTTTAAAAACCAGCGACAAAACAAAGCAACCCATATTGGAGCGGTAAACTGCAATAAAATTGCATTAGCAGATGTAGTCAGCTTGTTGGCCAGAATAAACAAGAGAGAATTAGCAGCATAGCTGCATGCTCCCAGCAGTTTAATTTTGGTTAACTTAGTTTTCCACTTTCCCGGAATTATCATTTTCATGTACATGAAAATGATAATAGCTGCTATACCGCTGCGAAAACCAGCTATAGCCATTGCATTAAGATCAATTAATTTGATTAGGAAGCCTGCTATACTCCATAAAATAGATGCGATAACCAGAAAATTAACTGCCTTTAAACGATTTCTATCCATTTTATCTCCTGCTTTTAATTTGACCCTAAATTAAGTTCGGTCCATTTAATCCATCGGTTAAATTTTCCGGATTCATCTAAAATAAATACAGTTATATGATCACATTCAAAACTAAACTTAGGACTGTAATCCGCCAGCTCCCTTTGATAGTTTATAAATTGTCCAGGCTTAAGTCTAGTTGCAAGAGTTATATGTGGATAATACCGCTTTTTATCTAATTGAATTCCCAACTCACTTAAATTACCGGCTAATTCCTTATTTATCGATACTAATTCATTACTAGGGTGAATGTCAATAAATATTACTCCTTTACCAAAACTACCTAATTCCTCAGCCGTAACTGAAAAAGGTAGTTTATTATTAATGCTCTTTAATGCCGCATTAATCAACATGGTTTCACTGCCTTCCCATAAAAACGGAGGAATAAGAGTAATATGTGCCGGAGTTTTTGGTGCCCTAAATCTACGACGCCAGCTTTCAACCTCAGCATCAATCGTAGCTGGCAAAGTAATGCCGAAAAAGTATTTTGGCATACCAAAACATTCCCTTCTAAAAAGCCCCGCACCCTATATAAGGTTTATGCGAGGCTGATTATATCATGTATTCCCTATTATACCTTATTATACTTCTCTCTGCAGTAACTTTTTACTTGTCTTGTCTAACTTATTAACACTGGGAATTTCATAGCGATTGCCGTCAATGTCTTTTATAATCACATGATCACTCGTGACATAACGAATATTACGCCTTTTACCAACCACTTCAAAGGTTCTAAACCCTTTATCTGTCTCTACCTTCCAAACATCAGCTCTAAACTCAGCTTCAATTGAAAGGATCTTTGTAATCGCTGGAATAAAGTATGTCTTTTCAATTTCTGACATTAATATTGATCTAGACTCATTATCCAATTCATTTAGATCCTTTAATATTCCTATTTCATTTTCATCTGCATCTAAGAATTGAACATAAGAATATCTATCGGTAATCGGAAACATCAAAGAAACTCTTAATCCTTCATATGTTTGACCGTCTTCCTTGTTTCGAACAGCCATATTATGCGTTTCATCTAAAAAAACTTCCAAAAGAGATGGTTCAAAAAGGTTAATATTTTCAGCAGTTGTTTTATCCATAATCAGCTTACCTCCTCGATCATCTCATTAATACTTTTCCTGGAAAAATGGGACTGCATTTCTACTAGTTTAGCAAACATACCGCCTAACTCCATTAATTCTTCATGCGTACCTTGTTCTACTATTCGCCCTTCATCCATTACTACAATCTTATCTGCATTTTTTAAAGTGGACAAACGATGTGCTATAGCTATCGTAGTTCTATCCTTAACTAAATTATCAATTGCTGTTTGAATCAATGTTTCAGTAACAGTATCTACTGCTGACGTAGCTTCATCAAGAATTAAGATCCGCGGCTGACGTAAAATTGCTCTTGCAATTGATATTCTCTGTTTTTGCCCGCCGCTTAAACCAGTACCTCTTTCGCCCAAAACAGTGTCATAGCCATCAGGAAACTTGCTGATAAATTCATGGGCATTCGCCATCTTAGCAGCCCAAATAATATCTTCTTGTGTAGCATTATGTTTACCATATGCTATATTCTCTCTGATAGTTGCATGAAAGAGAAAAGGTTCTTGCAATACAACGGCCATTTGATCTCGCAATGATTTAATTTCTACATCGTTAATATCAATACCGTCAATTCTAATAGAGCCCTGATCTACCGGATAAAAACGAGAAAGCAAATTAATCAGTGTTGTTTTACCTGAACCACTGGCACCGACTAAACCGATCATTTCACCGGGGTGAATATGTAAGTTTATATTGTCAAGTACTTTTTCGCCCTTCTCATATTCAAATGAGACACTTTCAAATACTATATCGCCTTTAATATCTGTCAATACCTGCGGCTGATCAGCATCTGGTCGTTCGGGCTGATTGTCCATAATCTCAAAAATTCGTTCAGCACTTGTAGCAGACTCTTGAAGCATACCACTTAGATGGCTTAATCTCTGAATTGGACCATACAACTGGCCGAGCAATCCGGTAAATAACACTAAATCTCCTAATGTAATTGTTAACTCATCAGGATATTTAATACCATGAATTACTTCTTTACCACCTAAACCCCAAATTGCAATAATTCCAATTGCGATAACGAAACTGAGAGCAGGATAAAAACGATTATTCATTTTACTAGCCAGCATTGCCGCATCATAATATTCCGAATGCTTGCTGCGGAACTTCTCCACCTCATTCTTTTCCCGACCAAAAGCTTTTACTACACGAATGCCGGGTAAAGTATCTCCTAGAATAGCATTTAACTCCGATGAGCGTCGATGAATTCTATGCCATACTTTACGAATATACTTATTAAAATAGATAGTAGCAATTAAAACGATCGGGACTGGCAGCAGAGCAATAAGCGCTAATCGTGCATTAGTTGCAAAAAGCATAATACAAATAAC
>JAAZMN010000155.1 GCA_012798795.1 Bacillota bacterium
ACCACTACAGTTAAATTTATCTTTCCATTCACATGCTCCACAATATGTACCACACATTGCCACCATCTTTTTATCCATACAATAGACCTCCATTATATAAAATATAAATAATTGTATTTGATATCTTCAAACAAAGTTATATAGAGTCATGTGTCCCCCGAGACCAGAGGCCGACAGGACGCCAAGCCCATAACAATCTAAACTTCCCCTATAATTTTAGTTAAGTACTATACATCGTACTCTTCTGTCAACACTGAATACTTCAGTCTATCCCATTTACGTTCTGCAAAATAGACAGCTTTTCTTTCCCTACCCTCTAAAACGAAACCTATCTTTTCTAATGGCCGTTGAGTTTCGATATTTTATTCAAGTGTATCTGCTTTAATTCTTTCGAGTCCAAGGTTCTTGAATCCATAATGAATTATGGTTTTGACAGTCTCTGTCCCATATCCTTTACTCCGATATTCCAACTTAGTAATTCCTAACCCTATAGAGCAAGATCGGTTTTTCCAATCAATGTCTTGTAATGCTACGTCTCCTATAACCGTTCCATCAAGTACAAATACTCCCAGACGGATATGTTTATTTCCAAAGTATATCGATCTTTTCGTCCTTTGCCTTGTACCACATGAATTAGCATCCTATAATCAGCAATATCATTAACTTTAATTATTACCCTATCTCCAACTCTCAGACCCGAGGAATATATTAGATAAAGGATGGCTTTATGTTGAATATTATGGATATTGTTAAAAATTGTTCCAACTCATTCTTTACTTAATACATTTGGTAATTTATTTTCCTTTTCGGGTTTAGGTAGGTTATATACTATATCATCTCTATTCAATACTTCTTTCAAGTCTAATTTAACTGCACTTAATATTTAATCAGCATATGAATGAGAGCTTTTCTAGTCAAGTCCAAAATAGTGTGTAAATTACCTCTGCTGCAAAAAAGTTTATTGTAAAATCATTAGATACTTTTGTACCTTGATAAACATAAGCGTTTATGCCGCGAAAGCCTATTGATATGGGGGAGCCCCATCTGGTAAAATCTCGGGGCGGGAATAACCGCCCCCATAGGGCTGTTTCCGCCATAAAGGGGTGTCCAGAGGGGGCAGGGCCCCCTTCTATTGCCAAGGATAAATCATTGCCATGAACTGATTACCGCTATTCATTATCCGCACCTGACTTTACTTGTTACTCTAGTTTATGAATCGACTTCATCATAAAATTTTGGATTTATTTGAGCAGAAACTACATCCTCGCTGGATGTCAGCTGACGTTCTAGTGTTCCCGACGTCATCACGTATGTCCCAATTTTTCAGCAGGTAGATGTCGGGAACACGTTGTTAGACGACGGATATGACTAGCCAACCATTCCAGATACTATTTGTAATGATAGAATAGCATAATCCCAAATCCTGGTCCCATCTTGGACCAACTTCAACCTTTTGTAGGTCCTTTCCTCTATTAGTCCCTTCAGCTCGACTATTTCATCGTCTCGTATTTTACCTAATGCCGACCGAATCACCATTTCTATGCTTTCAAACAACTGTTCCTTTTCAGCCTGTATAATCGTCATTTTTTTCTCTAGGTCATTTCTAGAATCATCAATAACAATAGGAATAGCAATTGCATCCACTTGAATATGTTTGAAACCGATTCCCTCAAACAATTCAGGTAATTTTATTGGATCAGGCCAGTATTTCCCCACGTTGTATTCCTCAACTACTCCGTCACTATTCTTAAGAAGCTTGTCCAATAGTTCTATTTCGCGTTTGCATTGCTTCGGTAGTGCAGCTGGCTCTGTCTTAATGTATTTATCTGGCCGTGCATACATTACTGAGACCCTGCCCGTTGGCCGGCAGACTCTCTTTTGCTCTAGTAAGAACTCTCTATGTGGTACATGCTCTATTACAGTATGGGATATGCAAGCATCAACCGAATTGTCTTCCAATGGCAGTTTTAAAGCATCTCCCACATAATAACTCACATTTTTTAAGTTCATTCTGGTTGCTTTTTCCCTGGCGTATTGTATAAATTCTGTGTCTCTATCCACACCGATGATTCTGGTATATTCACCTAACCACGCAGATAGTTTTCTAGTAATTGCGCCTGGTCCGCAACCAACGTCAAGTACAGTCATCCCTTCATCCAGACCTAGTAGGCTTAAGAAAAGGTCTTTTCTATCATCTCGAAATCTTAGTTCTCTACTTAAATCAAGATTTAGAACTCCTTGGATCCTTGATGACCAAATACTATTTTCCATAGACAGCCTCCATTTTTCTGTCGTCTAACTCCTTGTTCACGAACTTCGCTAACCCAAAACCATAAAATGAATTTCTGAACTTCGCTAATATAACCTTTCCCATCTGACCCTCTGTGGTAATATCCTTATTTAAGCACAAGGCGATCTAAGGGACTTTGGATTCTACGCAAATCGTGGCTTGTAACGCGAG
>JAAZMN010000156.1 GCA_012798795.1 Bacillota bacterium
AATTATAATGACTTAATTGATTATTTTTGCATGAAATCGTTAAAACTAGGAAAATTAACTAATGGAGGTGATTAAGGTGAACGGCAATACAACTAGCTGGATTGTCACTATTTTAGGGGTAATCGTATCAGCCATTGGCTACTTTATGTTACCTGGTGAATTTGCAGCAGGAGTACTTGGATTTGGATTAGCACACATTATCTTAGGTTTGTTAGATATGACTCGGCCTACAGTTAAGCAGTAAAGCTTTACCACCGTTTTGCAGCTAAGGTTAACCTAAAATGAACCTAATCCCTATATAAAACAGACTCTGGACTTAACCTTGAAGTTTTTACGGGAGCACACTGAATATCCTGCCAAAATGTGGCGTGCAAAATCTGCTAATTAACGTTAATAATAAGTATGTGATTCCAAAATTAATTAGGAGTGAGGCTATGTTTAATCAACAACCGAATAAGCAGCAAGCATTACAATCAATTCAGCAAGCGCGTAATATTGTCAACCAATTAAGACAAGCTGAAAGTCAAAATGCTAATCGTGCTAAGCAGCTCTCGGATATGGAAGCCAGTAACGAGTTAATATTACCAGGAATGGCTAAACGAGAAGGACAAACAGCTGACCAATTACGCAATTTTGCTAATGTTGAACGAAATGCAGCTCGTCAATTAGAGCAGTTAAATCAAATTCTGTCTCAATTGGAATCACAATTGTCGATATAGCTGCCTAATGTAGGCACGGGCTCAACCCAGAATATTACCTGAGTTGAGCCCGACTCCAATTGAAAACCTTATGATGAGTTAAGAATCCCCAATTTATTTATGCAGCACAAGATTAATCATTGCTAAACTAAACCCTTTAGAAATTGCTGTCTTAACTCTGGTTCAAACTTTTCTATGGCATACCTGAGCATTGTGCGCGGCATCTGCTTGTAAGTTAATTTAATATAAGCAAAAAACAAAGCAGGATCCCAGCAGATAAAAAGGAAACAGTATTGATAAGAGAGTATTCGATGGGACTGATAAATTTGATTTTTCTTAGATCTATACAGTTCAATTCACAAAACGGGGTGAAAAATAAATACCCTTTTAACGTTGCTGATAAATTAATGCCGGATACTTTGGATTTTCCTACCCCTGTCACATTTTTTGTTGGAGAGAATGGCTCCGGGAAATCCACAATATTAGAAGCCATTGCTGCGAAAATCAACCTTCCGGCAATAGGTGGCGAAGCCATTGCTTATGATAAAACTCTGGATGCGACCCGTCAACTAAGTAAGTATATGAAACTAGTATGGAATCGGCGGACACACCGAGGTTTCTTTATGCGCAGCGAAGATTTCTTTAACTTTACACGTAGAATATTTAACTTAAGCCAAGAATTAGCTGCAGAAGCCCAATCATTTGAAAATAGTTTAAGTGGTTACGGACTGCAATTAGCTCAAGGTACAGTTCGTGGACAAAGGCAAGCATTAATTGAGAAATATGGCGAGGATCTGCAAGCAAATTCCCACGGGGAAGCTATTCTTCGTGTATTAATTCAAAGAATAGTTCCAGATGGAATATATTTATTAGATGAGCCAGAGACCCCGTTTTCACCACAAAGACAGTTATCATTAATATCGATAATTAAACAAATGGTAGAAGAAAACTGCCAGTTTATTATCGCCACCCATTCGCCTATACTACTAGCCTTTCCCAATGCAGCAATCTACAGCTTTGATGAAGTGCCGGTCCAAATAAAAAAGTACGACGAACTTGAACATGTGAATCTAACTCGGGATTTTCTTAATACTCCAGAAGCTTTTCTGCGTCATCTCTAGTCAGCATTCTAGTTTTACTCAGGATAATAAACCATAAAATTATGTATCTGCACTTTTGAATTCCAAACACGCATACCTAAAACAGGATAATTATCATCTAATGGTGTCGGATCAACTGCTGTTGCCACAAGGCGGTCGTCTATATAGATACTAATTACAGCTTCTTGTGACGAGTTTTGAATATTAGAAGCTCGTGTAATGCGTTCAATTTTTATTGAGTAAATAGTATCAGTTACCAGTGGGATCTTCAGTCTAGATAATTTAAGTAGTTTTCTATTTTTATAAATACGGAGCATTCTATCACTGTTATCTCCGATAACTACCTCATAAAAGGAATTGAAAAACACCCCAATTCCTCCTGTATGACCAGGCATTATCATAGCATCAAATTGTATTCCAATGTCACCGCGAACATAATGCATAAACTCTAT
>JAAZMN010000157.1 GCA_012798795.1 Bacillota bacterium
ATACGGGGGATTTGAGTCAATTTGTTGAGGTTACAGTGAATTTGGATGACGAAGTTACAGGGGTTCAGGATTTATTCTTTGTATTTGTGGGCGAGGGTTTTGATTTTGATGCCTGGTATTTCCATAACTAATTGTGTCTATATACTCCATAGAATTTAGAGAAAGGTGTGACTTATACTTGCATATACTTTGTTACACTAGAAAGCCACTTGAAGAACAAATTTATGATGTAAAACTTGCTTATAGTATGCATTTGGCATTTAGTACAGATGGCACGAATTTTCAAGATTTAAATCATAATTCGGGTGTTTTGTTTGCTAAGGCAACGGAGAATTCCGATGGAACACTAAACGCCAAAAGCCTTCGCAATCCCTATCTTTTCTATTTGGCAGATGGTACTTATGGTGTAGCAGCAGTACGAACTGAACCGGATGGTGAGCCTGACGAACAAAGCAAAGGCCATATCTTGCTATTTTCTTCATCGGATCTGCTGCAGTACCGAGAAGTTGGACTGCTCGACTTAAAACATGATACTTTCGTATCTGATGTAATCTGTAGTTACGACTCTGAGCGACAGGTCTATGTAATTCACTGGTGTGATGCTGACGGGAATTACTACTGCAATTCCATTACAGACATTTTTGAACTTGATAGTGCAGCATTACCGGACAAGGCTGAGCCTTTTGCACTCGACCTGGTGCAAGCTAATATAGAAGGAATAGCTGCACGTAATGTGATTGAAGTACCTGAAGAAGTAGGACAGAGATTGGTAAAAAAATTAACTGTACCGAATAATATCAAAATCGAGGTTCCTGAAAGTGTAAAAGCATCATCATTTGAGGAACTTAAAGATGTCAAGGCGACAGCTATTTATAGTGATGGGACTAAGGCATTTAAAAACGTCAAATGGGATTTGTCCGGTATTGATTGGAATACACCAGGTACATATCGGATTTCCGGTGTAGCCTACCAAGAGCATTTTAAATTTCCCATTGCAGTAAATCGTGCCGATCCCTGTATTACTAAGTGGAAGGGAAAGTATTATTTTATTGCTACGAATGATGCTGATGGGAATCGTACATTATACATGCGTGAGGCCGATACTATTCCCGGTCTTGTTGATGCAGAGGAAGTACTAATTCTTGATACGAAGACCTATGAACATATTGGCAATCTACTGTGGGCACCGGAATTTCACGTTATTGAAAGTGAACTTTATATTTTCCATGCAGCTTCTCCAAAGGAATTCTTTTGTGAAGAGGCACATGTAATGAAGTTGTGTACAGGTGGCAATCCAATGTGCGCTGCTGATTGGTCTGAACCGAGGCGGGTAGTACGCAAAGATGGCTCGGAATTATGTGAAGCAGGGAAAACTATTTCTCTGGATATGACTTGCATTAAGTTAAAAAATGAGTATTACGCGATTTGGTCTCAGCGGCAGTTCCTGCCTGTTGATCAAGGTGCTTGGCTATACATTGCTAAGCTTGATCCGAAACAGCCGTGGAGACTGATTACTGACCCAGTAGTTATTGCCAAGCCGGAGTACGGCTGGGAAAACAATCATGTTTTCGTGGTTGAAGGTGCCTATGCCTTATTTAGTGACGAAAGATTATTTGTCACTTACTCGGGTGCTCTTGTGGATGCAACCTATTGCGTAGGACTATTAATAGCTGATCCGGATGCTGATTTATTGGATCCGGAAAGCTGGACTAAAGGTAATTATCCACTGCTGACATCAAGAAGCGTTCTCGGAGAATATGGGCCTGGTCATAACTCTTATGTCGTTGATGATAGTGGAATAATATGGAATGCTTATCACGCTAGACCGGGAGTAAAAGGACCTAGAAGCTCTGGTATTCGTCGAGTACACTACGACATTGATGGATATCCGAGACTGGATTTAGTTGAAGAAAAAGACTTAAACCGGGAATTGGTAAAGGTATACACAGAGGTTGTTGTGTCGTAGTCATGCAGAGGGGGTGAGCGTGGAGCGGTAGGGTCATTTAGTTTTTTGGTGATGGAATGTAAAAGAAAAATCTAAGAGGAGAGTGCAAAGTATGAGAAAGCTGTATAAAAGTTTTATGTTAGTATTGACATTGGCTTTGGTTTGTATGGCTGTGAATGCGGCAGCAGCTGAAGTAGTATTGAATCCAGTTGCTGACACATTTGTTAGGGACGGCGATAATGCAGCTGAAAACTTTGGAGATGCCGATCGTTTGGAATTGAAATGGGAATCCGATCGAGAAGGAATGACCAGAATTAGCTTTATCAAATTTGATATTAGTGATATTACAGCTGTAGAAAAAGCAACTTTGAGATTATGGGTCGAATTCTCTGATGTTTTGGAGAGTAAGGTTATTGGTGTTTATGATGTAACCGGTGAAGAATGGTCGGAAAGCGAATTGACATGGGAAAATGCTCCTCTTACTGGCGGAACACATGTCAAAGATTTGTATACAGATAATCTAGGATACCTATGGCTTAAAGTTGATCTTACCGAACAAGTGAAACAGTATATTCTTGATGGTGTTCAAGAGATCTCTATTCGCTTAGAGAATAAGTCAGATCATTGGGGCGGTGCAGTTTTCATTACAAGTAAAGAAGGAGAAAATAACCATCCTGAGCTGGTAATTGTTAACTAGTTTGAATAACTAAATCAATATGAAGTTGATCTTACTGAGTTAGTTAAAGGTTATGTGGAAAGTGGCGCCGAAGAGCTCTCTATTCGTCTTGAAGGTAAAACCGGTCATCACAAGATTCTAGTGTATTTCACAAGTAGTGAAGGCGACGAAGTGAATCGTCCGACACTTGTTGTTGGCGGTAATCAATTACTTTAATAAATAAAACAAAACAGCATACTGTGCAGGTTTATGCCTGCACGGTATGCCATATTCTAGGGGGTTAAGGTCAATTTGGTTATAGAACGAAGGCAAAAACACAAAGTGATCATTGCACTATT
Source organism: Bacillota bacterium (assembly GCA_012798795.1). GTDB lineage: Bacteria > Bacillota > Limnochordia > Darwinibacteriales > DTU012 > JAAZMN01. The sequence continues at coordinate 2,960 of JAAZMN010000157.1, forward strand.
TAGTTTACTTGCTTTGTCTGTTGGAGCAATGCTTGGATACTCAATGGGTAGCGCTGCTGCAGAGTTGCCAATATCCTTAGGTAAACCAGTATTAGCAAGCACGCAGGAAGGGTGGAACCCGGTGGAAAATGCAGTGGATGGGTTTGCTTCAACTCGTTGGGCTGCTTCTTCCGGTGTCTATCCAAATTGGGTGAGAGTTGACTTGGGTTCAGTTTCGGAAATATCAAGGGTAGATATTAAGTGGTATGACCCGGAAAACAGATCGTATAAATATTTGTTAGAAGTAAGTGATGATGATGAGAACTATCGAGTAGTAGTTGATCAAACTCAACGGACGCAAATAGGGGATTCTTCTGACCCACTAAATGTGTCAGCAAGATATGTTAGAGTTACTGTTACAGGTGGAACTGGTTCGCCATCTTTTTATGAGTTTCAAGTGTTCGGAAAAGAGGGAGAATCAGTCAGAAATAAGTCTGCATTTTCTTTCGTTGAAAGTAATCAAACTGAGCGTTGGGTTGGTACCTGGGCAGCATCCCAACAACTAGTTGAGCCCCACAATATGCCCCCCAGTCCCGGGCTTACTAACCGGACTCTAAGGCAGGTTGTTCGGGTTTCAATTGGTGGTGACCAAATTAGATTAAAACTATCGAATCAATACGGTAATTCACCTCTGACTATTAATGCGGTGTATTTAGCTGAATCAGCCGGAGCCCATAGAATTAAGCCTGAAACAGGTCAAATAGTAAAATTTGATGGGAACGAATCAATTACAATTTCTTCTGGAGAAGCAGTCGTATCTGATCCATTTGATTATAATTTATCAAAACTGACTAATATGGCTATTACTATAAATTTTGGTAGTGTACCTAGTGATCTCACAGGTCATCCCGGTTCAAGAACCACATCATATATTTCTCCTGACAGTGCTGTTGATGTAGAAAGCATGTCCTCAGTGACAACTACTGACCATTGGTATGTTATTACAGGTATCGATATATTAACTGATTGCAATGAGGTTGCTGTAGTAGCATTAGGAGATTCAATCACTGATGGTAGAGGCTCGATCACTAACCAAAATAATCGATGGACCGATGTTCTTGCTAAACGTTTACAGGATAATGACACCACATCTCATGTTGCTGTGCTTAATCATGGTATTGGTGGAAATGCAGTGTTGGGCGGGGGCTTAGGTCCAACGGCATACAGGAGATTTGAGCGGGATGTATTGGAACAGAGTGGAGTCCGTTATCTGATTATTTTGGCTGGTGTGAATGATATCGGAGGAAGTAATTCGATGGTAACAGCCGATGATTTGATAACCGCTTACCAGATATTCGTTAACAAGGCTCGGGAAAGGAATATCTTGGTATACGGAGCCACTATACTTCCATTTGGAGGTTCAGGATACTACACACCACTGCGGGAAAAGATCCGACAAAAGGTAAATGAATGGATTAGAACAAGTGGCGAATTTGATGCAGTCATTGATTTTGATTTTGCGCTTAGAGACCCTGACGAACCTGTAAAACTTTTCCACGCTTATGATGACGGCGACCATCTACATCCGAATGCAGCAGGATATAAACAAATGGGAGAAGTAATTGATTTAACACTTTTCATAAAATAAAGTCCTGATGGGAGTGACTAACGTGAAAAAAACCACGGGTTTAGGCGTTCTGTTAGTCTTATTGCTGCTAGCAGCGAATGTCTATGGAGCTGAAAGTGAACAATTATTGCGGCACTCTAAGTTTGTGCGTAATGACTATACAGCCGGTGATTTTAAATTGGTTGTGGACGGGCAAGTAGCGGATTTCTTTGTCGATGAAGACGATCTTCAGGGAGTAGCTAGAGCACTAGAAGATCTCAGCAATGATATAGAAATGGTAACCGGAAGAAAACCGGCAATAAACAGCTCTCTCCCTGAACTTAACAGAGAGACTGTGATTGCAGGAACAATTGGGCACAGTCAAGTAATTGATGACTTGATTAAGGCTGGTAAGTTAGATACCGATGGTATTACCGGAATGTGGGAGTCCTATGTAATCCAAGTTGTATCGAATCCTTTACCTAATGTAGATACCGGACTGGTTATTGCAGGAAGCGATAGGCGCGGTACAATCTATGGTATCTATGAAGTATCCAGACAAATCGGGGTGTCTCCTTGGTATTGGTGGGCAGACGCTGCCCCTGAAAAACAAGATAGTTTGGTGGTCCAAAATGGTGTTTATAAGCAGGGTGAGCCTTCTGTTAGGTACCGTGGGATATTTTTAAATAACGAAGCTCCGAGCTTATCAACATGGGTGCAGAGATTCGGTGGTTTTAATCACCAATTTTACGAGAAAGTCTTTGAATTAGTATTACGTTTGCGGGCTAACTATTTATGGCCGGCAATGTGGAGTCCGAAGAGTTTTTTTAGAGATGATTGGTTAAATCCTCAGCTAGCTCATGAGTACGGAGTTGTTATAGGTACTTCGCATCATGAACCAATGATGCGGGCTTGGGGTGAATGGGGCAGGTTTGGATCTGGTGAGTGGAACTACAGTACAAACAAAGAAAACCTGCTGAGGTTTTGGGAAGATGGCATTGAATGGTCTAAAGACTATGAAAAAATTGTAACTGTAGGGATGCGTGGCGATGGAGACGAGCCAATGATGCATGAAGGTACCATCGATGAAATGATTACTACCATGGAGAGCATTATCAGCGATCAACGGAAAATATTAGCTGACAAGCTTAATCCCAATGTTACCCAAGTCCCGCAAGTATGGGCACTCTATAAAGAGGTTCAGGACCTTTATGAAAATGGCTTAGAAGTGCCGGAGGACGTTACTATTCTATTGGCCAACGATAATTTTGCAAATATAAGAATGCTACCTATGGGGGAAGAACGAAATCACCCAGGTGGTTTTGGTATGTATTATCATTTTGATTATGTAGGAGGGCCCAAATCCTATCGATGGGTTAACGCCGTTTCTAACCAGAAAATATGGGAACAAATGAGCATGGCATATGATTATGGGGTTGACCGGATTTGGATTGTTAATGTGGGCGATCTAAAACCTCATGAAATAGCCATAGAGTTCTTTTTAGATATGGCTTATGATATTGATAAGTGGGATAAAGACAATCTAGATCAGTTCTCACTTCAATGGGCTGAGCGTGAATTCGGTAGCGAATACGCAGCTGAAATTGCAGAAATTACAGATACATATAGGAAGTTTACCGGAAGAAAGAAATCAGAGGATGTTAATCCGGGAACATATAGCCTCTTAAATTACAAAGAGGCAGAAAGAGTACTTGCAGAGTTTGAGGAAATAAGTGTACGAGCTGAGCAAATATATGAGCTCATCTGCGAAGACAAAAAGGATGCTTTTTATCAACTTGTGCTCTATCCAACTCGTGCTAGCAAGAATGTAGTGAAGCTTAATATCTATGCCGGATTGAATAATCTCTATGTCGAACAAGGTAGAGCAAGTGCTAATCTCTATGCAGATCTAGCAGAACAAGTTTTTCGTGATGAAGCCAGTGACACCAAGTACTACAATAATAGTTTAGCAGGTGGTAAATGGCGTGGCATTATGTCCAACGCTCATATTGGGCAAACCGGATGGGAGACATCTCAGAGAAATATAATGCCTCAAGTACGCAGAATACCAGTGGTTTCAGGTTCGGAAATGGGAATAGCCGTTGAAGGAGATAGAAATGCTTATACGCAGCCAGACAGCATAGTAAAGACCCTACCTGTTTTTAGTGTTTTTGCCAAAGAAAGACACTATATAGATATCTTTAATATGAAATCAGATCCTTTTCAGGTTAAAGTTGCAGCAAGTGAACCCTGGATAGTAGTTACACAGGAAGACGAGGTTATTAATCAACAAAGCAGAGTCTGGGTTGAGATAGATTGGGAACAAGCTCCAAAAGGAGAAAGATTAATCGGTGAGCTTGAGATAAAAGGCACAGGCAAAATGATTGCCGTAGAAGTTAATGTTTATAATCCGGATCAGGCTGCTTTTAATGATTTGGATGCGATGACGTTTATTGAAAGTAACGGATATGTATCGATTGAAGCAGAGCATTATTCTAACAAAGTTGCAGTTGATGGTCTTAGTTGGCAGAAGATAGATAATTATGGACGGACTCTATCTTCAATGGCTGTTTTTCCTAGGTATACTTCGTATCGTATTCCACCGAATGCACCATATCTGGAATATCAAGTTTACATCAGTAATCCAGGACATGCTGCTGTGACAGTTTATACAGCACCTACTAACAACATTAATCGGCAGCGGGGACTCTGTTATGGTATTGCTTTTGATGAGCAAAGAATTCAGGTTGTCGATACCTTTCCGAAAGAAAATGATGCTTTCTATACATCGCCACTCTGGAGTAGGGGTGTCATGGACAATATCAGGATTACCACTACTAGACATCAATTAGATGCCGGAGTCCATACTTTAAGGTTTTATATGGTGGATTCGGGAGTTGTTTTACAGAAGATTGTGATTGATACCGGTGGTGTGAAGCCAAGTTATTTAGGACCGCCTGAGAGTTATTATGTGGGCAAAATACCTGGCACTGAAAAAGACGGGTATTTACAGTTACTCACTGCTGTTGATTATGGCAATTACTTAGTATTTAATACCCCTATAGGGTTGAATCATGGTTATACTAGTCAAGAAAACCTGGACGCCTTGCACATAGAGTTGCTAGAGGCACCGTTAGTACTAAGTAACAGAAAAGCTGGTATTCAAGAGCGACTAAGTATGTTAAAGCAAGTTCAAGTTGCCACCAATAAATTTAAATCTAGAGTTATATATAAAGAAGGCTATGAGGAATTAGCGAACTTGCTAGATGAAGCTAGGGCTTTCGTAGCTACTGCTAGAACAGGGGATAAGCATGAAGAGTATCCTTTGGAAGCTAAACTGGATCTCCAGGATGTAATCAGAGCTGCGTCAGCACTTTTAAGAAATGAATTATCTACAACGGATGAACGCATAGCGATGCTAAACACTTTGGTTGATGAACTAAAGACTTTCAAAAATTCGATTTATATCGATCCAAATCACCGCTTATTAGAACCTGAAGCGGATGCTTTTGTTAGAGGTGGAGGCTATTCGAGCAATAACTATGGTAGTAGTGCGAACCTGGAAGTTAAATGGGAAAGAGAAAACGAAAGCATGACAAGGGTTGCTTTCCTCAAATTTGACATTAGCAATTTTGCTACGATTGAACGAGCGATTTTAAACCTTTATGTCGAGTTTTCTGACCAACTAGAAAACAGAGTAATTGCATTTTATGATGCAACTGGAGCTGAGTGGTCAGAAGATGACTTAACATGGGAAAACGCACCGCTTACCGATGGCACTTACATTACCAGTCGTAATGTTTCTGATGAATCAGGATTATGGTATGAAATTAATCTTACGCAAATGGTAAAAAATCATGTAGAACAGGGACATGACGAGATTATCATTCGCATAGAAAACAGAACAAGTCACTGGGCTGGGCTCGTGCGCTTTACCAGTAAGGAAGGCAGAGAAAACACCCCGGAATTAAGTGTAATCGGCTTGTCTAAGCAATAGTCACAACGAATATAATGTTACAAGAAGGAGGAGACAGATGCGGAGAAGAATAATGTTATTGTTGGTATTTGCTCTATTAGTTGTTTTTGGGGTAGGTACATTAGCAATGGCGAACAACGAAAATGCGCAAAATCCAATTATTTGGGCTGATGTTCCCGATCCTAGTGTGATAAGAGTTGGGGATACCTATTACATGACTAGTACTACAATGCACATGAATCCTGGTGTTCCAATTATGAAATCAACCAATCTTGTGGACTGGGAGATTGTTAATTATGTCTATGATATCTTAGGTACCGGAGACGCGCAAACTCTCAGTAATGATCAGGACGAGTATGGGAGAGGCTCATGGGCAAGCAGTCTTTCTTATAACGATGGTATTTTTTATGTAGTATTTAGTTCCCAAACTGCTGGTAAGACGTTTATTTTTCAAACCGAAGATATCGAAAATGGACCTTGGGAAAGATTTACTATTAGCTTCACTCATGATATGTCACTACTAATTGATGATGACGGGTGTGTCTATTTAGTTCATGGTGGGGGAGACATCAGATTACTTGAATTGAATGAAGATGCAACTGCAATTAAGCCGGGAGGATTAAACCAAGTTATTATTCAAGATGCTAGCGCAGTTGCTAGCAGGAACGTTATTCTCCAGGCAGAAGGTGCCCATATTCACAAAGTCAATGGTAAATATTATATATTTTTAATTACCTGGCCTGTAGGCGGGGGGCGAACTCAGATTTGTTTTCGCTCAGATAATATTACCGGACCTTATGAAGGCAGAGTTGTATTGGATGATTCCGGTATAGCGCAAGGCGGGATTGTTGATACACCTGATGGAGAATGGTATGCTATTTTGTTTGGAGACCGGGGAGCTGTAGGACGGATTCCATACCTTATTCCGGTTACCTGGGAAGATGGCTGGCCTGTTTTTGGTGTCAATGGTAAGGTGCCGGTAGATACCGGTATTCCGCTTGACTTTTCAAGTAATATAGTTGCCTCGGATGAGTTTAACCAAAGACCAGAAAAGCTAGGGGCGTACCATACCGTGGTGCCCGAAAGAGTCACTACTGTGCAATCAGCTCCAATGGAAGGGTTAGGTAGAGACATAATTGTTAATGGAGGATTTGAAAACGGCTTAACTGGGTGGGCTGTTAACGATTCTGCTAAAATTTCAATTTCCAACGAGATTGTCTTTAGTGGAACAAGCAGTTTGCATATTACTGAGAGAAAGTCAGTAGATTCTGGTGTAAAACAAGATTTAACTGGGAAACTAGCACCTGGAAAAACATACGAGTTTTCAGCAAAGGTTAGGTATGATGTAGAGTCAGCTCCTGATGTAAAAAGCTTTTTCATCTATTTCCAGGGTGGCGACGACGAGAGTGTGAAAATTGTTGGAACTGGAGTGGTTGGAAAGGGCCAGTGGGGAGACATTAAAGGTTCATTTAAAGTCCCGGATAGAGCTGTTTTAAGTGCACCGCGATTTTTTATCGGTTCCTCGTGGGCACCAAGGCCTGATCAGGATAAAGACTTGATGGATTTTTATGTTGATGATGTTTCTGTTGTAGATAAATCAGTAGCAGAGTTGATTGTTAATGGTGGTTTTGAAAATGGTTTAGACGCCTGGAGCGTCCATGATACAGCTGATATCTCAATTTCTTCAGATGTTTACCATAGTGGGTCAGGCAGTTTACATATTACAAATAGAACAGCAACAGGTGCAGGTGCACAACAATATCTCACCGGCAAGATGATGCCAGGTAAAGTATATCGAGTTTCTGCTAAGGTAAGATATGATGCTGCAACAGCTCCTGAGACACGAGCATTTAATATCTGTTTCCAAGATGGCGATTGGCAAACTATAGAAATTATGGGTTCTGGAACTATAACAAAAGGGCAATGGGGAACCATAGAAGGTACTTATACAGTTCCTGCAGAACAGGAGCTCACAGAACCACGTATTTTTATTGAGACATCTTGGACTGCTGAACAGGATTTGGAAAATGATTTGATGGATTTCTATGTCGATGATGTTTCCGTGATGGATGTAACCCCTGAAGAGAAAATTGTATTCGGTGAAAATGACTATAATGGCTCTAACCTAGGGCTAATGTGGCAGTGGAATCACAATCCTGATAATAGATTTTGGTCTTTAACGGAGCGTCCTGGCTATTTGAGACTTAAAACTGCTAATGTAAGTACGAGTATACTTGATGCACGAAATACTTTAAGCCAAAGGACCATTGGGCCAGAGTCTTCAGCAACCGTTGCCATGGATATTAGTAATATGAGACATGGTGATTGTGCTGGTCTAGCCGCATTTCAACTAAATTATGGCTTTGTTGGCGTGAAAACGTCCGGGTCTACTAAATCAATTGTTATGGTTAACGCCGGTGGAGGAACACCTGTGGAAGTAGCAAGTATTCCTGTTACGCAGAATAAAGTGTATTTCAAAGTTGAATGTGATTTCCGCAATCAAAGGGATCTAGCCTATTTTTACTATAGTCTTGATGGATATCATTGGACATCCATAGGAAATACTCTGCGTATGTCCTATACGATGCCACATTTTATGGGTTATCGGTTCGCCTTATTCAATTTTGCGACTATTGATACTGGTGGATATGTAGATTTTGATTACTTTAGAGTGGGTGATAAAATGACAGGTACAAATGAATCTGCAATTGTTTTACAAGCTCAATTAGAAGATGTTTCTGATGTTATTGGAGTACAAGGTATGGAAGTTGAAGTTCCGGTAAAGATGCAAGCCATACCAGAAGGCAGCTATAATTGTATAAAAGCTTCTTTTACCATACCTGAGTGTTTTACAGTACATAACGTAGAATTCAATGCAGAGAATGTTGTTGGAGACTGCGAGTATGATTTTAGTGACAATCAGCTAAAGCTGCATGTATCGGGTGATAATGTAGCTTTTACAAACAACTATTCTGCTCTGTTTGCAGAGATTGTCCTTAGGTTGACGGACTTTGTTACTACAGATCAGACTGCTATAGTCCGCACAGATTATATCAGCGTTGACGAAGGCAAGGTTGTTTATGATGTTAACAATGCGCTGTCGAAAATCGAATTAAAGGTATTAGATACAGGAGCACTTGTAAAAGTGCCGGGTTATGGTAATCCTCTAAGAGACTATAAGTTAGGAGCAGATCCGTTTGCAGTAGTTTACGATGATCGAGTTTATGTTTATATGTCAAGTGATGACTATGTATATGATAACAATGGCAATTTAGTTGAGAATAACTTTAGTATGCTTAACAAACAGTTCATAATTTCCTCAGCGGACATGGTTAACTGGACAGACCATGGTGCAGTTCCTGTGGCAGGGGCTCATAATCTTAATGAAGGTAAAGGTATCGCCAGATGGGCTGGAGGCGCTTGGGCACCGGCAGCTGCACATAAGAAAATTAATGGTGAAGATAAATTTTTCCTCTATTTCTCAAACAGTGCTGGCGGAATTGGTGTACTAACAGCTGATACTCCTATTGGACCATGGAGCGATCCACTTGGTAGAGCTTTAATCACTCACCGGACTCCGGGAGTCGCAGGTGTAGTGTGGCTGTTTGACCCTGCAGTATTAGTGGACGATGATGGAAAAGCTTATCTCTATTTCGGTGGAGGGTTACCAGGTGGTAACAATCCAACTCAAGAACAAATTGCTAATCCACGGACAGCCCGAGTTATCCAACTGGGTGATGATATGATCAGTACCGTAGGTGAGGCTGTTTTAATCGATGCACCTTACATGTTTGAAAACTCCGGTATCCATAAATATAATGGGAAGTACTATTATTCCTATTGTACTAATTTCGGACAACGGCCTGCAGGTGAAGATGCACCACCGGCCGGTGAAATTGCTTACATGATCAGTGATAACCCGATGGGACCGTTTACTTATGTGGATAATATCCTTAAGAATCCACACCACTATTTTGGGGTTGGCGGAAACAACCATCATTCAATATTCGAGTTCAAAGATCAGTGGTATATAGTTTATCATGCCCAAACTGTTGCCAAAGCGGAATTTGGAGATGGTCGTGGCTATCGGTCGCCTCATATCAACAAGGTTGAATTTTATGACAATGGATTAATCAAAGAAATCATAGGTGATCGGGTAGGAATATCTCAGCTTGTCAATGTCGATCCATACAAGAGGACTGAAGCTGAAACTATTGCGTGGCAGAAAGGTATTACTACCGAGTCATGCGATGCTCCTGGTGGATATGTGGAAAGTCTAAATCTAAATGTTACAGATATAGATGATGGTGATTGGATTGCAGTATCGAATGCTGATTTTGGAGAAAATGGACCTTCAATATTCCAAGCCAATATTGCTTCGACTGTAGGCGGAACAATTGAGATTCGCGTCGATAGCCCGGTGGGTGCAGTAATAGGTACTCTGGATGTCAATCCTACCGGAGGAGAACAGAAATGGGAATTGATGCAGTGTGATGTAGAAAATGTTACAGGCATCCATAATATCTTCTTTATGTTTAAAGGAGAAGGCAAAGCTAAAACAAACTTGTTTAATTTCGATTACTGGCAATTCAAATAACCGGATACGAACATTTAGGTAGCTCTGGGTTACTATTTCCCTGCTATTTTAGTAGGGAAATAGTGCCTTACTACACATTTAATAAAAGGTAGGTGTATTCTGTGATTAAGTCCAGAGTACTGACTGTTCTAACTGTCTGGTTCATTATGTTTCAATTCTTCAGTGCCGCAGATGTGTCAGCAGCAGATGCAGGAATAGGGTTAAATGGAAATGGGGCTGACGTTTTTAATGAGATTGAAGCACTAAAAGATCAGTTTCCTAACATCACTCCTTTCACAGCAACTGCTACTTCAAATACTAATTTGCGTCGTCCTGTTTCACCGGAACAACCAATGTGGCTGGTACATATTGATACATGGAATTGGGCTGATCCTCAGAAGATTATTGACTTGATACCTGAAGATATTCTTCCTTATGTAGTTTTCAACATCTCTTTGTCTATTAACTGGGACGATGAAC
>JAAZMN010000158.1 GCA_012798795.1 Bacillota bacterium
AATCTTTCAATAAACTCATCAGCTGTTTGGGCTTCTTTCGTAAATACCACCTTGATGTTATGGTAGTCACTTATTTCCTCAAGATGCCCTGGTACACGATAGGCATCAAACACCACCACAACCTGACACTTTTTTACTCCTTGATAACTACAAAGACAATTCAGTAATTTAATCCTAGCAGCATCCATATTATCTTTGGTAAGTTCCTGCAGCTCAGGCCAGGCATAAATTACATTGTAGCCATCGACCAGCAGATACTCATCTTTAGGTTCATGGTTATTGTTAATAGTAACCGGATTTTCATCTGGTTTTTCCATGGCTTTTTTGCGCCTACTCCATGAGAATTTCTTTCCTTTGTTAGCATTGACGGCTTGATTAAGTAGATCGTAGTCAAGCTCATCGTCGGTCACCTTTTTCTTGGAAGACGGATTCTGGCTTTGATAGCTCTTTTCGGAAGAATCTAACTTGCTCTGAAGATAACTTTCAAGATGCATATGCTGCTTTACTTGATCCCAACTGACTGAAAAACCAGCTCCATGAGCACAAAATATGGAACCTGTTGGATCGTTTAAATCTCTTTCTGAATCATACCCAATATTTGCAATGACCTCATCAGCATTATGACACGGCTGGTACCCTGACATATAACAAGATAACCTGCCCTGGCCTCTAGTGTAGGCAATCACTTCCCTATGATAATTTCTCATATTAATAACCGGGGAGGTACCTACTAAAACTGCCATTTCACCATTAGTTTCAGAAATCTCGCAGCTGCCGTACATTCTATCGATATCTGCCATAGCCCTGCCAATCATCTGCTCAGGCAATTCTAGCTGAAAGGAATAGTAAGGTTCTAAGAGGATAGACTCTGCCTCCTTTAAACCTTGACGCACTGCCCGGTAAGTTGCCTCTCTAAAATCTCCACCTTCAGTATGATGGTTGTGTGCTCGCCCTGAGACTAAGGTTATTTTCATATCTGTAATAGGTGATCCTGTTAAAACCCCTTTATGAATTTTTTCTTCTAAATGAGATAAGATCAACCGCTGCCAGTTTTTTGCTAATAAATCCTCACTACATTCCACGGCAAACTTTAAACCACTGCCGGGAGCACCTGGTTCTAATTTAAGATGAACCTCGGCATAATGCCCTAATGGTTCAAAGTGGCCTACACCCTCTACTATATTAGCAATGGTCTCTTTATATAAAATTTTACCTATATTAAACTGCACATCAATGCCAAATCGGCTTTGAATGAGGCTTTGTAGTATTTCAAGTTGTATATCACCCATAATCTGTGTTTGTATCTCCTGCAGCTGTTCATCCCAAATAATGTGTAACTCGGGTTCCTCATCCTCAAGCTGCCGCAGTTTTGGCAGAATCTCCATTGGAACACAGTCTTCTGGCAGTATAATCTGATAGGACAAGACCGGTACTAATTCAGAGGTTTTTAAACCCTCTTCAATGCCTAATCCTTCTCCAGGCTTGGTTTGACTTAGTCCTATGACAGCACAGATAGAACCTGCCGCTAGTTCATTAACCAATTCGTATTTTTCTCCAGAATAGAGCCGGATCTGATTCACTTTATCTTCCCAAGTACCATCGGTTAGT
>JAAZMN010000159.1 GCA_012798795.1 Bacillota bacterium
AAATGGCTATGCAAATGGCTATGCTTTTGTTTCTCGTTGTTATTCTCACGTTTGGGGGCTTCTTTCTAGCAGCTATGGGTACATTTTTGTTGTTAGAGCATAAAGATGAACATACTTTAAGTACAATTGCTGTTACTCCGGTTGGTGCAGGAGGCTACATTAGATTTAAAATGGCATATATTTATCTGATGTCTGTATTAAGTAATATTGTTGTGTTACTAGGGACAAAAGTGCTGGCTGGAGAACACTACAGTATCGGTGGGGTTTCTTTATTTGATAACCTTAGTCTTGCTCATATTATTTCTTACGCATTAATTAGTGCATTATTTGCACCCACGCTAGCACTTTTACAGGCAGCTTTTGCCAAAAACGAAGTGGAAGGTTTTGCTTTCATTAAGGGAACCGGGATTGTGGCACCGCTTCCTGCTCTATTAGTGTTACAGACCTTTTATGGTGCTAAACAGTATTTGCTTGGTGTTTTTCCTAACTTTTGGCCAACAAAAGCAGTCATGTTAAAGCTATTTCCAATTCCAGCTTCAGCAAATCTAAGTTATCCGCTTTATTTGATCATAGGTGGGATCTACAGCCTCTTAATTCTAATAGCTGCTTATCGTTTCTTTTTGCAAAAAACTCAGTATTAATCTTACATGGTTTTATTTGACGGCTGTAAGCTATTTGCACGGTAGAATAGAAATCTTTTATTTAAAAAAGCACCATTATGGGTGCTTCTTAAGTTTATAGAGTACTGCACCATGGGCAGGAATATCTGCTCTAATCAGATTATCGGTCTGACCAAGATCTTTGTGTTTCCACAAATCGCGAATAGAGACTTTTGTTTCAATCTGAAGTTCTTTAAGAGCAATGCTTAAAGACTTGGTTTCATCGGATAAATTGAACAACGCCACATAATAACTGTCTTCATGATTGTCTTTGCTAAGCCATACAGCATGTTTATCATCTCGTTTTATTTGCCTGGCACCATGTGAATCAGTTACTAAATGCAGTACTTCATCATTAGTTAGCAGAGCAAGGGTTTGTTCATCAAGTTTAGTCAACTCGGCACCGATCATTAAAGGCGAGCGGAAAATGCACCATAGGGTCATCATAGTAATCTGTTCGTCAAAGGTAAAATTCGTATAGCGTTCATGGCCAAAGCCTTTGCCTATCCAACCTATAGGAAGCATATCACAGTCAGGATAGCAGCCTTCAGACACATGCTTTTGCCATATTTCACAGCGTTCAAACATATTCTGCAGCAATCTCCAATTATCCCAGAAATCATCAGTAATACGCCACATATTTGCATATTTTTGTAAGTGCCATGCTTTTTCTATTACAGCTGGTCCAGGAGAAAGGCTTAAGACCATATCTCGACCGCAGTTGGCAATTGCTGTGTGAATCATTTCAATTTCCTTTTCGGCAGAATACGGATTATCAGGGTACATATTCGTATTACAGATGTCATCTACTTTAACAAAATCAACGCCCCATTTTGCATATAATTCAAAAATAGAATTATAGTATTCCTGAGCACCTGGTTTGCGATAGTCTATGCCATACATATCTGGATTCCATTTAGAAATAGAATAGGGATCAGCTATTTTATCAGCAGTTATATTAGTGCCTTTAATTTTAGCATGGGTATGTGCTGCATATCTTGGAATTCCCCGCATAATGTGTATACCAAATTTTAGGCCTATGCTGTGAATATAATCTGCTAGGGGGCGGAAACCAGCACCATTTTTTGCAGAAGGAAATCGATTTTCAGCAGGAATCTGTCTAGAATATTCATCTATGTTAAAATGGCTGAAGTTTATATATTGGAACTCATTTCTTTGTGTACCTGCCTGTGGGTCCGACCATTGAATATCAATAACTACATATTCATATCCGTAGGGGTTTAAATGTTTTGCCATATATTCTGCGTTTGCTCTTACTTGTGTTTCAGTTACAGTAGTGTCATAATAATCATAACTGTTCCAGCCCATCGGTGGAGTTTTTACAAAGCTATTTTTGCAGAACATTACTTTTCATCCTTTCATGTTACTTATTTTTGGCGTTCTATCTATAAGTATAAAAGAATTTACCACATTCTACAAGAACAGCAAATAAAACAAGTTAAAAACTGAGAACTAGTTCGCATGGAGTAGTTAATATAATGTTTGAAGATGAGCATAGTCGTACAAAATATCTACAGCAGTCAAAATTAGGAGGTAAATAATGTACACTATAAGCAACCATAAGATCTATTCTATGTCTCAAAATCATAAGCCGGTATTTACAGTACATGATGGCGATGAAATAGTCTTTGAAACTAGGGATTGTTTTGATAATCAGCTTACAAGTTCGGATCAGACTATGGATCAGCTTGATTGGGAACATATTAATCCGGCTATCGGACCAGTATTTATTGAGGGTGCTGCCAGTAACGATACGCTTAAAGTTAGTATTTTGGATATCCAAGTTGAGTCATATGGAATTATGGTAGCAGTTCCAGATAATGGGGTCTTAGGGAAGTTAGTTAAGACAAGTGAAGTACGCAAAATTCCAATAGTGGATGGATATGCTGTGTTCCGCGAAGATTTGAAAATACCATGTAAGCCAATGATTGGTGTGATTGGAGTTGCTCCGCCGAAGGGAGAAATACCTTGTGGTACCCCTGGCGAACATGGTGGAAATATGGATAATGGAAAAATTGCAGCTGGTGCAGCATTATATCTGCCCATTTTTCATGATGGAGCAATGCTTGCCATGGGTGACGTTCATGCTGCGATGGGTGATGGCGAAATAATGGTTTCAGGGATCGAAGTTCCTGCAAAAATTAAGGTGAAAATTGAAGTAATTAAAGGAATTTCCATATCAGCTCCAATGCTGGAAGATGCAGACTATTGTTATACAATTGCTTCCCACGAAGACTTGGAAAAAGCAATATTTCAAGCAGCATCAATGATGAATGAAATTCTCATGGATAAACTTCATTTAAGCTTTAACGAAGCAGGAATGCTGCTAAGTGCAGTCGGTAATCTAGAGTTTTGTCAGGTAGTAGATCCTAAAAGGACGGTAAGAATGGCAGTACCAAGAACTCTTTTAAAAACATTGTTTTAATAGTTTATAATAAAAAATATACTGTAGTTGTTGGACGCAAGGAAAAGCACCTTGCGTTTTTTCTTTGTCAGATATAGTAAAAGATTCACAAGCTTATACAAGAAGCGGGTAATATAATATTATATAAAAAATACACATGTAAATTAATTTTCAGAAGGGAACGAATGCACCTAAACACTACAGAACAAAATGTTCATAATGCCCATGTAGAGCGATTAAGAGCAAATTATTTTATAGTTATTTGATAAGTTTTAACAATAGGTGAAGTTATCGTTAAATTAATCACAAGCCCCCACAAGGAGCCATTAATATGATATTATATTATGTGTAAAAATAG
>JAAZMN010000160.1 GCA_012798795.1 Bacillota bacterium
ACAGTAGATCGAGCACCACTATATCATCACAATCCTGTTTTAGGACTAGAGGTCCACAATTCAAAAGTGCAGATAAACAAGTTTATGGTGTATTGTCCTGATAACCTTTAATGTATTTGACTTATATCTTACCCATAGCTTATGACAGCATAGCTTACAGAGAATCGATACCAAGGCTGAGAAGGTGACCGATTTGAACTGGATTGGGTGACCGGGCCCGAATCGGAGTTTAGATTCATATGGAATGATCAGCGGTCTCATGTCAAATATCAGAAACGTTAGTGAAAACAGCTGGTTGGACAATAGCTCCACAAAGGAGACGTTTAGACACATCAAGAAGGAATTTTGTTAAGTGATAAAGAAGATTAAAAAAGGATAAAATTTACTTTAAAGGTTGCAGTTGCAACACTGATGGGCTTAATCGCCTCTAAGAGCTTTGATTCATGAACAAGACTCAAGAGGGATTTTGGTTCTGATCGTAGAGATGGTGTGGGAATAGACCTCATTTTAATTTGTTTCATGAGATTCTCAGATGGATCGGATGACAGAGGTAATGACTAAGAGCCCGCAGGAAAAGGTTAAGCGGACATTCAGCATTTAGCATTGGGGATTTTTTGGGGGGATATTGTTGACAGTTTCGAGGGTTGTGATTAAAAATTTTAAGTCTTTGAGGGAATTTGATTTATGTTTGAACGAGGGACTAAACATTATTGTCGGGGATAATGAATCTGGGAAATCTACGTTATTGGAGGCTATAAACCTAGCATTGACCGGTATCTTTAATGGGCGAAATATCAACTATGAACTTACACCGTATTTATTCAACCAAGAGGTTGTAAAACAGTATGTTGAAATGATACGGAATGGAGAACCGCATCGTCCACCGAGCATATTAATAGAGCTTTACCTAAAAGATATTGATGAATTTGCTAACTTGCTCGGAACAAATAATTCCTTAGGGAAAAACGAACCGGGCGTAAAATTATCCATAGAATACGACGAATCATATGCTAACGAATATAGAGAGTATATAAAAATGGCCGACAAAGTAAATACCATACCCATCGAGTATTACAAGGCAAACTGGCTGTCTTTTTCGAACCAATACATTACCCGTAGGAGTATGCCTTTTCGTGCAGCATTGTTAGACACATCTGGACAACGGAGAACTGGGCCAGACAGATACTTGTCTGAGATTATTGACGCAGTGCTGGATGACCAGAAAAAAGTTGATCTGTCACTGGAATTTCGAAAAATGAAAGAAGAATTTTCTCAAAAAGCTTCTATTCAAGATATAAACAGCTATCTTTCGGCCAGAGCTGGGGAGATAACTGATAAGGAGTTATCTGTTTCAGTGGATGTTTCGGCGAAAACGAGTTGGGAGAGAACTCTTATTTCATATTTGGATGAAATCCCTTTTTCTTATGTAGGTAAAGGTGAAGAAAGCAGTGTAAAAATAAAATTGGCATTAGAGTTATACGCAGCTGAAGCAAGTGTCATTATGTTAGAAGAGCCAGAAAATCACTTGTCCTACAGTAACATGAATAAGCTCATTGAAACAATTAATACGAAGTGCATTGGGAAACAGCTAATTCTTACAACCCACAGTAGTTTTGTTTTGAACAAGTTGGGTATTGATAATATCATCGTTTTGGCTAACGGTAAGCACATGAAACTCACTCAGCTTGGAGATAGTACAAAGGAATATTTTGAAAAACTACCAGGGTACGATACGTTGCGGATGGTTCTAAGCAAAAAGGTCATTTTGGTGGAAGGTCCCTCCGATGAGCTTTTTGTGCAAAAAGCTTACTTCACGAAATATGGAAAGCTGCCCATTCACGACGCTGTAGATGTGATTGCAGTTCGAGGACTATCCTTTAAGAGGTTCTTGGAAATCGCTACTATTCTCGATGTAGAGGTCATTGTGATTACAGATAACGACGGTGACTACCTATCGAACATAGAAAACAAGTATAGCGATTATATTGGCAAAGAAAACGTCGCGATAGTCTATAGTAGGAATGATGATTTGAGAACACTGGAAGATCATATCGTGGACGCAAATAGCTTAGAAACTTTGAATGAAGTCTTGGGTAAGAAGTACGAGA
>JAAZMN010000161.1 GCA_012798795.1 Bacillota bacterium
AGAAGCGGTGCTGGAGTAGTAACATTGGCAGTGCCTACCGGCATAAAAGAACAATTCTCACCTGGAGAAGTTATAGTAGTACCGGTCCAAGAAAGTGAAACAGGATGTTTAGGTTTAGTCAGTACCGATCATATTCTTGAACTCTGCAAAGGAAAAACAGCTTTAGTCATTGGACCCGGTTTAGGAAGAGATCCTGAACTGCAGCAGCTTATAAAAACAATATTACAGAATTGGCAGGGACCGTTAGTATTGGATGCCGACGGATTAAACAGCATTACAGATTTATCTTGGCTGACAAAAATTCCTACAGCAATACGCCGCAAGTGGGTTTTTACGCCTCATCCAGGTGAAATGGCACGATTACTCAATAAAAATATTGATGAGATAAACAAGAATCGCATGGAGGTTGCATGGTCTGCACATCGACAGTTAGGTGTTAATGTTGTATTGAAAGGAGCTCCTACAATAACAGCCGGAGATAATCAGATTTATATTAACAGTACAGGCAATCCTAGTATGAGTACTGCAGGCATGGGCGATGTACTTTCAGGAGTTATTGGTGCTCTGCTCTGTCAGGGTATGAATCCTTTTTTGGCAGCTGTAGCCGGTGTATATATTCATGGAAAAGCAGGAGATTATCTCAATAGTGAAAAGGGTAGAGGAATGATTGCTTCAGATCTGCTGTCTGTTCTTCCTGTTATATTTTCTGCAGAGATATCAAAAGTCTAGGTGGTTTTAAAAAACGGAGTGAGTAGCATGAATGGCTTATCCAGGCCTGTATGGTCGGAAATAAATTTGAATAACGCAGCTCATAATGCAGCCGCATTTAAACAATTAATCGGAGAAAATTGTCAGCTCCTTGCAGTAGTAAAGGCCAATGCATATGGGCATGGAGATCTGGAAATTGCTCGTACAGCCTTAGCAAATGGAGCCTCTTGGTTGGCAGTGGCAATGCCGGAGGAAGGGGTTAGACTTCGCCGTGCAGGAATTGCTGCACCGATATTAATTTTAGGAGCTGTTTCGGCGCATCAATTGGAAATGTGTGTTTATAAAGATCTGGTTGTATCTGTGTTTCAGTGGGAGACTGCCCAAGCTTTGTCTAATATTGCCCGTAGATTACAAAAAACAGTCAGAATTCATGTTAAAGTAGATACGGGAATGAACAGAATCGGTATTCGACCGGAAGAAGCAGTAGGCTTTATTAAGCGGCTGCAGGGGTTACCCGGAATAGATGTTCAAGGTATCTTTACACATTTTGCCTCAGCTGAACGCAGTAATGATCAATATACTAAATGGCAGTGGCAGAAATTTTCATGGGTTTTATTAGAAATGAAAAAAGAGAATATAAACATTCCGCTAAAGCACTGTGCAAACACTGCCGCAGCATTACTAATGCCTGAGACTCATTTGGACATGGTCCGCGTTGGGCTGGGTATTTATGGATTATACCCATGCAAACATCAAATAAAGCTAAAACCTGTACTAAGCTTACATACAGAGGTAGCTGCAGTTAAAAGAGTACCTAAAGGAACTGCCATAAGCTATGGCGGTAAATATGTGACATGGAAGGATACCACAATTGTTACTTTACCTATAGGTTATGCTGATGGATTACCCCGGCGTTTATGTGAGCAAGGCTTAGTCCTAATTAATGGAGTTAAATATGGTTTTGCAGGCACAATTACCATGGATCAGTGTATGGTTGATGTAGGCGATGCTCAGGTTGAAGTTGGCCAGCGTGTGACATTGATCGGAACTCAAGGTGGAGAGACTATTACTGTCGATGATTGGGCGAGGTGGCTGGATACGATCAGTTATGAAGTAACCTGTATGATCAGCAGCCGAGTTGCCAGAGTTTATTGATGAGTATTCTCCTTGAGATAATTGAATTTGATGTCAACTGATTTTATCGGTGTAATGGTACGGCTAACGATGGGATTAGCAAAATACCGCTTTAATTCGGCTCGAATTTTTTTAGCCTCGGTTTCGTTTTCAAGATATTTGTCAGTAAACGGTAAGCGCACATAGACGCGACTTTGAAATTGATCCGGCTGCTGCAGCACTGCTTTCCCTCCCTGTTATTAGCATATTCTTTTTAGGTGTTGGAAGGCACAGGAATTGCCGCCTATTTAGGAGGTGTTATTTATTAAACATCCGGATATGCATGATGTTATACAGTTATATCAAAGCCAGATAGGATTGTTATCCAGCAGTCAGCGTAGAAAGCTTTATCAAGCTTACGATGAAGGGATGTCACCTTTTGTAATAGGCTGCGCAATCCTTCGAACTAAACAGGAGCAAAAGCGGAAAAATCTCCGCGGTCAGCAAAAACGAATATCATTTAATTATCTATGGGGAATTATTGAAGACTGGCTGGTACATGGTATTACCAGTGAACAGGCTTTTAGAGCGTATTGGGAAGATGACCAAAGTAAGGTAAGATTGGCTAAGGATGGAGGTAAAAATGTTAAGGGTACGAGATGGA
>JAAZMN010000162.1 GCA_012798795.1 Bacillota bacterium
AAGAAGAAATAAAGTTTCCTGGCGGCGATAGCGGAGGGGCAACACCCGTTCCCATACCGAACACGGCAGTTAAGTCCTCCAGCGCCGATGGTACTGCGACTTGTGGGAGAGTAGGTCGTTGCCAGGAATAATATTTAATTAATTCACCACCAAAATAAACCTCCTTTTATCACAGTGTGCCTTGCTGTGTGGCGGTGACTTTCAGTTACCGTGTTAAAATAACCCTTTGTGAATACCTTTACAATGTATAAATTATTCTGATAAGATTATATTGTACATAATCTTATTAGTTGCGTGTCCCCCTGTTAGATTGCTCTGTTCTTCAAGCATAAATGATAGGGGGATTTTGGGCAGTAGTGGTCTGCTTTTTGGTCCTTGGTCGCTGGCTCACTTTTAGTTTGTGGCAACCTGGCATTGGCTAGTTGATATTTCAAAGGGGGTTATAGCGATTACTCTAGGATTAATGCATGTAGAGGAAGAAAAATGGGTTCTTAAAGATAAGAGTAAGTACCTATCCAACAATGAAATGATGCTCGAAGATATAGTAAATACCAATATATTGAATACTATCCACGACAAATTTATCCAGGTTACCGGAGTACGTGGTTTTATCACCAACAGCAGGGGCAAACCCCTTACCGATATTATTAGTTTCACCAAATTTTGCAAGGTAATACGTTCGCATCCTGAAGGCCGGAGAAGATGTGAAGAATGCTATCTAACTCAAACTCAGGAAGCCAAGCGTAAGGGAACGGCAATATATTATACCTGCCATGCCGGACTTATTTGTGCGGTTTCGTCTATTATGGTTCATAACCAACATATGGGTTCATTTGTATGTGGACAAGTCGTTTGGGCAGGTGAAAATCTGGATTTTGATGATATTAAATCGAAATTTAGCGATCTTAATTTAGATGAACGACAATTAAGAATTTGTTTTAATGAGGTAGAAGTTGTAAGTCAAAAAAAATTAGTTACTGCACTTGAAATGTTAACACTAATGACGAATTATATTATGGAAATGGGAGTAGCCAATATTACCCAGCAGCAATTAATGACTGAAATGAAGGCCAAAGCTGAATTGGAAGACTTGCTTAAAGAGACAGAATACAAAGCATTACAGGCGCAGGTAAATCCACACTTTTTATTTAACTGTCTTAATACCATTGGCCGGGTGGCCCTGCTTGAAGGGGCCAGTCAAACCCAGGAGCTCATTTATGCTATTTCTGATATTTTGAGAAGCCTTTTGAAACACCCGGAAAGAATAATAACGGTAAGAGAAGAACTGAAATATGTTAAGGATTATCTGGCCATTCAACAAGCCCGTTTTAGCGATCGAATTCATGTAATTTACAATGTTGATCAGGAGATTATGGAGGCCAAGCTGCCCAAGTTTACATTACAGCCTCTGGTGGAAAATGCCATTGTTCACGGATTGGAACCCAAAATAGATGGTGGAGATTTAGCTATCAATGCTAAAAAGAATGGTGAAAATATTATTCTAAGTATTATAGATACTGGTGTAGGTATACCAGTATCTAAACTGAATAACCTGTTAGAGTTTCAATCTAATTCTGATAAAACAGAAAATGTTACGGCTATAGGCATGAAAAACGTACATCAGAGAATACAATCTTATTTTGGACCTAACTATGGATTGAAGGTTGATAGTCAACAAGGTAGAGGTTGTCAGGTAACGGTTACGCTTCCTTTTGTACGGGCTTGCTAGGGGTGATAGGGCAGTGTTTAAGATGCTTATTGCTGATGACGAAAAGCTGGAAAGAATAGTTCTTCGACGTATTTTGGAAAAAAACCTACCAGAGCTAAATGTTATCGGAGAAGCCAGAAATGGTTTTGAAGCTGTAGAACTGGCCAGGGAACATGAGCCCCATATTGTTTTAATGGACATAAAAATGCCCGGCCAATCAGGTTTGGAGGCTGCCAGGGAAATAAATGAGCTGCGACCGGAAACCAAAATTATTATATTAACCGCTTTTGCTCATTTTGAGTATGCTCAGAATGCACTTCAAATCGGAGTTGTTAAATACCTGCTAAAACCGGTTCGCCCTCAGGAACTATTAAACGTAATACAAAATTGCATTGAACATATAAATACCGAGGAAAATTTGGCTATAGAGAATAAGCGTATTAAAAAACAGCTGGCCAAGCTCTGGCCTTATATTGAGATGTCAGTTGTCTATGATTTAATAAATGGGAATATTGCGAATAAAGAGGAACTACAACAACGCACCAGTATTCTGGGGATTAATCCACTTCCTGCAGCTGTAATGGTTATTGAAATCGGAAAAATTAATAGTCAATCAAATAACGAATTTGAATACCATCTAATTAGGCAGAGAATATTTGAAGTAATTCAAGATATTTTTGCAGATAATAATTCGGTACTGATAATCCCGGTTAAGGTTAACAAATATGTTTTACTAATTCCAGGTGTTTCAAACACATTCGAAGGTAACCATTATGAGTACTGTTTTAGAAAAGGCCAGACCATAATTGAAAAACTACAGAGAGAAGATATGGTGGTTGCTGTTGGTATAGGTAATTATTATAAAGATATAGGCATGATTCGACAATCTTATCTGGAGGCTTTGGCGGCTCAAAGATGTTCAACCTTTGCTGGAGGAAATGAAATTAAGTCTTGTGCTAGTTGTAATCAGAAAAAAGCAAGCAAAGTCCGGGAGTTCAAATGCCAGATAGAAGCTGAATTACTGGAATATTGGTACTTTGAAGACTGGGAAAAGACATTCAGGGTTATTGATTCCTGGTGGAATAATATACGAAACAGCAACCTGGGAGAAGATTTACAGAAAGCCTGTGTTCTGGAATTGATCATAGCTCTTTATCGGGAGGCGGTCACCGGATTAGATGGACAATCACTTGCCGTACTTAATCTAAGCACCATTAGGAATATTATAGATAGTAATACTGTAGATGAACTCGGCTTTTATTTCCATCAAGCTGTAGATGAGATAATCAATATAATAAAAGAGTGGGAAAACAACACAAGTATTTATACAGTAAGAATGGCGCAAAGTTTTATCAAATCGAACTATTCCGAAAAGATTGCGTTAGAAGATGTTGCTAACCACGTTCATCTAAGTTCTTCATATTTGAGCAGGATTTTTAGCAAAGAAGTCGGAATGCCGTTTAGCAGATACCTGGCTCAAGTGAGGTTAAACCAGGCTAAAAAATTACTATTAACGACTACTATGCCGGTCAGCAAGATAGCAGCTGAAGTTGGTTATCAGGATACCAGCTATTTTTGTCGTACTTTTAAAGAGGGGGAAAGCCTGTCTCCTAACGAGTACCGGATAAAACACGAGCAAGAGCTGAATCAAATATTTTAAAATTTATGTTTCAGTCTTCAGAAGATATGAAAAACAAGCTCCTCATTAATGAGGGGCTTGTTTTTTGTTTGTACAAGATAAGCGGTTGTTTATGAAGGAACAAAAACTGGAAGGGCGACAGGTGAAAAATATGTCGAAAAATGATACTTTATTGCCATGACCCGCAGACGGCAAATATTAATTACATAATATTCCAATATATAAGCAGCAAAACAGGTCATGTATGTTTCATGACTTTAACCCCACCCCCATTTAAAATGAAACTATAACTAACAGTTGCTAGGCGGCACGTTTAATCAGGGAGGCTATTCACTTATACAGGGCTTTACAAAGGAGGGGGCGTCTTAAAGAAATCATTGGTGGTTATAAAGTAAGGCGCGATAACTAGATTTAAGGAGGTGGATAGGCGGGTTATACAGCAGTGAGGGGAGTCAGGGTGGTAGTATGCCTGATTCCCAGGCAATGAGTCGGTCAAGAGCAAAATACCAGTTAAAAACAAAACGATGAGGATGAAATGTTAGAAAGGGGTTCAGAGAAATGAGAAAGGTAGGCAAGGGAATCAGATTCTATCCTG
>JAAZMN010000163.1 GCA_012798795.1 Bacillota bacterium
CTTATCCTTTAACTGCAAAGGAAATTGGAGAAATTACAGGCCTGGAACCAGAAATGGTGGAACGATTAATTCATAGAATTAAGGAAAAGTATTGCGATGGTGGTATTGTACTGCGTAAAGTGGCAGGCGGATATCAATTGGTAACTGCCCCTGATTTAGTTGTATGGATTGATAAAATAGGGCGTCCCGTTGTTCATACACCTTTATCGGTTGCTTCTTTAGAAACACTGGCAATTATTGCCTATCGACAACCAATTACTCGCAGTGAAATCGAGCAGATTCGCGGAGTAAGAGCCGACAGTGCAATTAACACATTATTAGAGCGCGAATTGATTGTCGAGGTTGGGCGTAAGGATGGACCGGGACGACCGATTATTTACGGAACAAGCGAACAATTTTTAATTCAATTCGGGCTGGAGACTATTGAAGAGCTGCCAAAAAAAGAAGATATTTTTAAGTTAGAGCAGAAATTAGATCATGCCAACGAATAGATGAGAGATATTTTACAGAGAGTAAGATCGAGATATGGAGCGTGAAACCATGTTACTCGGTCTTTTTTTAATTATTTTGGTTATAATTCTAATTATTCCCTACTCTATAGAGCTGGATTACTGTCTCAGTGAAGTCAGCAGAAAGTTTACTGTTGTTTTTTGGATCTGGAAACTGCCAATCAAAACCAGTGCTTCATTCAGTAATAGGCTGGCGAACTACTGGCTTACTAGAAGCGGCCAAAAAAAAGATGCTCAGAAAAAATCTCTATTTGGACAATTTGCAGATGTAATGGAGCATTTTTTAAAGAGTCCGGTAATAAAATACCTAGTAATGTTTGCTCCAAGTCGTTGGCGTTTTCCTGTTGAAATTGGAATGTTGGAATTGAAATTCAGATACAGCACAGGGGATGCAGCTTTAACAAGTATTGCATGTGGTTTGATTTGGTGTTGCATTGCCGGGATATTTACATATATAAATGATAGATTTATATTTTTCAGTAAACCGCTGATTAAAATTATCCCGCTTTTTGGGCCAGTATCAGCAGACATATATTTTCACTGCATATTTCGCATACGACTAGGTCACATTATTATTGAGAATATCAAGCAGCAGATAAACAAAGTTTTCTAGATATTGGTAAAGGAGGCTCAAATTTTGGAAGTTAATCATCCAATTGAAGGTTTAATGGAAACTGCTATGGAAAGCCTCAAAGCTATGGTTGATGTTAATACTATCTTGGGAGATCCGGTAGAGACACCGGACGGAACTGTAATCATTCCTGTCAGTAGAGTTAGTTTTGGGTTTGCTGCTGGAGGTACAGAATTTGACACGCAAAAAGAGGATTCGGGCACCGGCGAGCTGCCCTTTGGAGGAGGAAGCGGCGGTGGAGTCTCGTTAAATCCGGTGGCATTTCTAGTTGTCGGAAGTAATCAAGTTCGTCTGCTGCCTGTGGATAGTACAGCAATTTATGATAGAATTGTTGATATGGTACCTCAGTTAGTAGACCAGCTACAGGAGGTTTTTAAACCCAAATCTACGAATAGGGTTATCAAGCAGACTTCATATGAAATATAGACTTGGTTTAAAGAGGGGGTAACCCCTCTTTTTTCTTGTAAAAATTAGTTTTCTCAGGTATTATTGGATTAATGAGGAGGAAGTTTATTTGAAGAAAGAAAGACTGCAAAAAGTTATGGCCCACGCGGGAGTGGCATCTAGGCGTGTGTGTGAGCAGATGATTATAAACGGTAAGGTAATGGTAAATGGGAAACTAATAACTAAGTTAGGAACAAAAGTAGACCCACAGAATGATGTGATCAAGGTTAATGGTAAAATTGTGAGGCGTAAAGAAGAAAAAGTGTACTACATTTTAAATAAACCGAGAGGCTATCTTTCATCTGTTTCGGATGATCGAGGTCGAAAAACGGTAATCGATTTAATGGGCAGTGTTACTGAACGTATATATCCGGTAGGCCGTCTTGATTATGACTCAGAGGGCTTATTAATTTTAACCAACGATGGCTATCTAGCAAATAAAATAATGCATCCTCGGTATCAAATTCGCAAATTATATTTAGTAGAAGTAAATGGATTTTTTCATCAAAATGCATTGGAGAAAATGCGCAGCGGAGTAAAACTAGAGGATGGCATTACCAGCGAGGCATATGTGGAAGTTTTACAGAGTGCACCAACAAAGTCATTAATTAAAATAGGTATTCATGAAGGCAGAAATCGTCAGATAAAACGAATGTGTCAGGCATTAGGTTTTAATGTTAAACGGTTGGTTCGTACTCAAATTGGTCCTATTAAGTTAGGTAGTTTACCAAAAGGTTCCTATCGGCATTTGACAATTGAAGAAGTAGGTAAACTTAAGCAGGCGGTGAATAGGGTTGGGAAGAAGTAATGTAGTAGTAGTCGGTGG
Source organism: Bacillota bacterium (assembly GCA_012798795.1). Taxonomy (GTDB): domain Bacteria; phylum Bacillota; class Limnochordia; order Darwinibacteriales; family DTU012; genus JAAZMN01. Next base: position 2,411 of record JAAZMN010000163.1, read on the forward strand.
CGGTGCAGCAGGACTGTTAGCAGCTGCCTATGCCGCAAATAGGAATGCAGATGTTTTACTGCTTGAAAAAAATAATATGCTGGCGTGTAAAATTAGAATATCGGGAAAGGGACGCTGTAATTTAACCAACGCTACAGATTTAAAAGATTTTATTGACAGCTATTACGATAATGGTAAGTTTCTTTATCCTGCGTTAATTACATTTAGCAACCAGGATCTAATTAGACTGCTTTTCGATTACGGACTGGAAACAAAGATCGAACGAGGCAATAGAGTTTTTCCTGTATCAGATAATGCTGATCATGTTGCTGAAACTTTGATCAAATTTGCAGAAGAGCAAGGAGTACGTTTTAGGTTTAACACCAAAGTTACTAAAGTATGTGTTAATAATAATTGTGTAATCGGTGTAGAATCTTCAACCGGTTATTATCCGGCTGATAAAGTAATTATTACTACTGGCGGTGCTAGTTATCCTAAGACTGGTTCAACGGGAGACGGATATGAAATCGCTAAAATGGCAGGACATACAATTATTGAGCCGTATCCGGCTTTAGTCGGATTAAAGACATCGGAAGATTGGGTAAAAGATGTATCGGGGTTAACTTTAAAGAATGTGTCCGTAACGATTTACTGTGAGAATGAGGTTAGGACTCAATTTGGAGAAATGGAATTTGCACATTTTGGAGTTACTGGTCCGATAATTTTAACTTTAAGTCATTATGTTTCTCTTTGGTTAAGGGAAAACAAAAAGGTAACTTTGACGATTGACCTTAAACCCGCTTTGTCCGAGTTGCAATTAGATAAGAGAATTCAGCGTGATTTTCAAGTCTATCAGCGCAAGCAACTGAAAAATGGTCTTAATGATCTGCTGCCTAAGAGTTTAATTCCAATAATTATTGGACTATCCGGGCTGAAACCTGAAAAGGCAATTAATCAAATTACAAAACAAGAAAGATTTCAGCTGGTTCACTTACTGAAGCAATTAACGTTATCAATTAAGGCGCCAAGGCCGATTTCAACCGCTATTGTGACAGCCGGAGGTGTTGAGCTTAAGGAAATTAATCCTAAAACCATGGAATCAAAATTAATTTCCGGGTTATATTTTGCCGGTGAAGTTTTGGATATTGATGGTATTACGGGAGGGTTCAATCTGCAAGCAGCATTTTCTACGGGAGTTCTAGCAGGAATTAATGCTTGTAAAGAATAATTCAATAGATGTAGAAGGAGGAAGTTAGGTTGATTGTTGCGATTAGAGGTGCCATTACAGTAGATTTAAATGATCGGGAACAAATACTAGCAGCAACTAAGCAGATGATTAGGGAAGTGATGACTAGAAATAAGCTTGCGGAAGATAACTTGATAAGTATGATATTTACTGTAACCCAAGATTTAAACCAAGCTTTTCCTGCAGAAGCTGCCAGAAGTTTAGGATTAACCAACACACCGTTGATGTGTACTGTGGAAATTCCGGTGCCAGGAAGTTTGCCTAAATGTATTCGAGTATTGGTTCACTGCCACTGTAATCTGAATAAAGATCAAGTTCGGCACGTTTATTTACGCCAAGCTGTAAATTTAAGGAGAGATTTAGTAAAGGATGATCTAAGATGAGGATAGAATGTCGAAAAGAAATTTTAAATATTGAACCGTATATTCCCGGAAAACATATTGATGAAGTCAAGCGGGAATTTGGATTAACTGAGATAATAAAACTTGCATCGAATGAAAACCCTTTAGGTGCTTCTAATAAGGTACAATCGACTATTGCTGAGAGCCTCCCCCATATTCATCAATATCCAGACGGAAACAGCACTGAATTACGCCAGAAGCTAGCAGCTCATCTTCAGTGCTCACCGAATAATCTAATTGTCGGTAATGGTTCAGATGAAATACTAAAGCTGATAGGGGAAGCATACCTTTCTCCTGCAGATCAGGTGATCATTGCTGAGCCTACTTTTTCGGAATATCGTTTTGTTGCGAATTTAATGGGTGCAGGAATTAAATTAGTTCCACTGCGTCAATATCGGCATGATTTGGAGTCAATGCTCGCGCAGGTTAACAAAAAAACTAAAATAGTATTTATTTGTAACCCTAATAATCCGACAGGGACAGCTGTTACTGAACAAGAACTTAGAAAGTTTTTATCTCAGCTGCCGCAAAACATATTAACAGTAATAGATGAAGCGTATTACGAATATGTCACAGCCAAAGAATATCCCCAAACAATTTCCCTGCTTAAGCAGTATCCAAATATTATTATTACGCGCACCTTTTCTAAAGTATATGCTTTAGCGGCTTTGCGCATTGGATATGCTGTCGCTGATAATGAAATTATTCAAACTTTAAATCGTGTTAAAGAACCGTTTAATGTTAATTTGATCGCACAAATTGCGGCAGAGGTTAGTCTAGGAGATAAAGAACACGTACGTCAGAGTATTGCCGTTAATGAGCAGGGTAAGCAGTACTTATATCAAAAGCTATCTGCACTTGGACTTGAATATGTGGCTACCGAAGCTAATTTTATTCTAATAAATGTTAAACAAGACGCAAATAGTTTATTCCAGCGTCTATTGAAAAAAGGAGTTATTGTTCGTTCTACCGATTGCTTTAAGCTGCCGGAGCATATTCGAGTAACAGTAGGAACCATGGAGCAGAATCAAAGATTTATCAAAGCTTTAGAGGAGGTTCTATAATGCAGATTGCTATTGATGGGCCAGCAGGTGCCGGAAAAAGTACTGTCGCCAGACAAGTTGCCTTACGGCTTGGTTATCTTTATATTGATACAGGTGCTATGTACCGTGCCTTAACTTATCAGGTAATACTTGATGCTGTTGATCCCAACAACGAAGAAGCAGTTTATTCGGTTTTACAGCAATTAGATTTAAGATTAGTTCCGGTAAAACAAGCCAATAACGTATCATGCTGTGTTTTTATCGGAGATAATGAAGTAACTGAGCAGATTAGAAAACCTATAGTTTCGCAGCTTGTTTCTGCGGTGTCTAGTCATTACAAAGTACGAAAAGAAATGGTCAAACTACAGCAAGAATTGGCTAAGTCACAGGATGTGGTCATGGACGGGAGAGATATTACAACTACAGTCTTACCTGATGCCGAGTTGAAGATATACTTAAATGCGTCGGTTGAAGAAAGGGCAAAGCGAAGACTGCTTGAGCTTAAGAGTAAAGGGCATCCGGTAGAACTGGATGACTTAATTACCCAGATAAATCAGCGCGATCGTTTGGATTCAACCAGAAAAGTATCCCCATTAAGAAAAGCTGAGGATGCTGTAGAAATTGACACTACAATGCTGACAATTGATCAAGTAGTAGAAAGGATCTTAGCTTTAGCTGTTCGGAGGGAGAATCGTGTATAAGATCTGCAAAGGCATTGCATGGTTAGTTATTTGGTTTTTGTTTGGGCTGGAAGTAAAAGGTTTAGAGAATATACCTAAAGATGGAAGTGCAGTAATAGCTGCTAATCATGTCAGTTGGATGGATCCGGTAGCAGTGGGTGTGGCAGTTAATCGTCCAATCTGTTTTATGGCGAAAAATGAACTGTTTAGAAATTCATTTTCAGCTTGGTTTTTAAGTTCTCTTAATGCATTTCCCGTAAAACGCGGTCAAGCAGATCGGAATGCAATTCGCACAGGATTAGGTCTGCTTGAAAAAGGCAGGCTTGTAGGTATTTTTCCAGAGGGCACTCGAGGTAAAAACGGGGATCAGCTTTCATCGATTCAGAGTGGGGCAGCGTTTTTTTCAATTAAAAGCCAAGCGCCGATTATACCGGTAGTAGTCAAAGGGACAGATTCTTTATGCTTTCGCAGAAGAATTTCGGTGACAATTGGAAAACCGATTAAAACTAAAGGAGGTAAACGGGTATCGAAAGAAGAACTAATTAGTGTAAATAATATGATTTTACAGGAACTAACTCGTTTAGGTATGCAGGAATTTGATTAAAAACAGAGAATAAAAAACTTGGACGGGAAATTTTTTCAAGGAAAGATGACATACTATAAGAGGGGAGCATGGTAGAAGTAGTTTAAGGATGCATACAGTTTTAATAAAGATGAGAGTGATTATAGCGACCGAAGCATGAGTTAAACATATTTGTTTAAGAGTAAGGGTATAAAATGAATGTTTGTTGTTGAAGTACCTCGGACGATTGACTGCCAGTAACGAACTTATCAGTATATTGCCCTAAGGTTTTAAATAAGTGACTAACTGAATGCCGAGGAGTTAGTCAGTATGAGGATAATATTAAAGATAGAATTAATTTAAGCCTATTAAGTCATATTTTTTTGGATTATATTAAACATGGTCGCGATTTTAGAGCAAATAATAATGACTGATATGGGTAGTTAAAATACTTATATAACAATATATAACAATATTCATACAGAAAAGTTATTGGAAGTTGTCGGGTGAATTATGCAGACACAATTACATTTGAGGATAAATGTGGTCAGCGTATCAAACCCCGACCGGTTAATCGAGGGGGTAATAGAACAAATGAGTGAGTTTACAGAGGAAAAAGCAGTAGTTAGTGGTAATTTAGAACAAGAAGGAAATGAAGAAAAAGTGGATGAAGTTAAAACAACTGAAAGAGAAAACGAATTGCCAGAGACTGAGGCAGCAGACACAGCAGAAACTGAAGTAGCAGAGCCAGTTGAGCCAGTTGAGCCGGAAGAGCCAGATGAGGCCGAAGAACCGGTCGAAGCTGAAGTCAGTGCTGAACAAGTAATGGAAAAATATTCAGAGATGCCTACACCAGTACCTAATCAGATTGTTTCAGGCAAGATAGTGCAAATTGGTACCGATGAGGTATTAGTTGATATAGGATACAAATCCGAAGGACGAATTCCGCTAAACGAATTAGGATTAAAATCAGGTCAACAACCTTCAGATATATTCAGTGTTGGTCAAGAAATTGATGTATGGGTATTAAAAGTTGATGATGCTGAAGGCAATATTGTTTTATCTAAGCGAAGAGCTGATACTCAAAATACATGGGAAGAGTTGGAAGCAAAGTATGCAGAAAATGAGCCTATTAACGCTGAGGTCAGTCAGGTTGTAAAAGGCGGTTTGTTGGTTGAGCTTGGAGTACGAGGATTTATTCCTGCCAGTCATGTGTCCAGAGGTTTTGTTGATAATCTGGAAGAATATGTAGGCCAATCTTTAGACCTTAAAATTATTGAACTAGATCGGCAGAAAAATAATGTGGTATTATCTCATAAAGAACTGCTTGAAGAAGAGTACCAAAAAGTTAAAGAAGAAATATTCAACAGTCTGGAACAAGATACAATTGTTGACGGTGTTGTCCGTCGAATTACTAATTTTGGTGCTTTTGTTGATGTAGGAGGCGGTGTAGAAGGTCTTTTACATGTATCGGAAATGGCTTACAGTCGAGTTAAGCATCCGTCTGACGTAGTTTCTGAAGGAGAAGAAATACGTGTTATGGTTTTGGGTGTTGATAAAGAGAATGAACGGATCTCTTTAGGATTAAAGCAAACATTACCTGATCCTTGGGACACAATTGATGAACGGTATCATGTAGGTGATAAAGTTTCGGGTGAGGTTACTCGAACCGTTGATTTTGGTGCTTTTGTTAAGTTAGAGGACGGAGTAGAAGGACTAATTCACATTTCTCAGTTATCTCATCGACATGTTGCTAAAACTGAGGATGTAGTTCAGTCTGGCGATGAAGTGGAAGTAAAAGTAATCAGTTTAGATCCACAAGCCCGCAGGATTGGATTGAGTATTCGCGAATTAGAACCAAAACCAGAACCAAAGCCGGTTGCAAAGAAACCAACGGTAGAACTTGTAAAAGATTCGGGTGAAGAAGAACTGACAACAACATTAGGTGATATGTTCGGTGATTTGTTTAAAGACAAATAGAAAACTGATTGAGTTTAAGTGATAAAGGCCTTGCATTATGCAAGGCCTTTTTTACATATTGCACGAATCACAGGGAAGAATAGGATTAGAGAAAAAACTAGGAGCGATTATCTTTGTCAGGTGTGCTGATACTTCTATTAGCGGCTGCGTCAATATATTTCGGTATAGCTTATAATGTTTTAGAACATCTGGGACTAACGGATTCTCAGGCACTGCTGATTATTGGATTAATGATTGGCGGTAGTTTTATTGATATTCCACTATTGACTGGAAGAACAGAAATCAGTATTAACATGGGTGGTGCGGTAGTTCCTTTAGCTTTGGCAGTATATTTTTTCAGTAGAGCAGATTCTTACAACGAGTTATTTAGAGGGTTTGGTGCAGTAATCATAACTACCGGTGTTGTTTATGGAATAAGTCAAGTTATTAATCTTGGGCTGCCCCAGAGAGAAATAATTCACCCAATATGGTTTTTTGGCATTATTTCCGGAATTACCGGTTTTCTAACAGCAAAAAGTCATCGCCATGCTTTTACAGCTTCTACTTTTGGCATAATCTTAACTGACATTATTCATTTAGTTAAAGCTTATGAAATGAACTTACCTGCAATAGCGGCAATAGGGGGTAGAGGTGTTTTTGACACGGTTATTTTTGCAGGATTAGTTGCAGTATTTTTAGTAGAAATAGTCGGTGAAAACAGAGTACAACTAAATGGTACTAGTGAAGATTAGCTGGCGATTTATCAAGATAATAAGGGCGGGTTGAATTTGTGATGAACTACTTATTTACAATTATTTTAGCGAGTATCTCCGGGTTTTTTGCTAGATTATATATGCTGAGACGAGATTATAGACAGTATCCCAGTTATCCGCAGGGCTGGGCAGTTCACTTGTTTATCGGATTTATCGGAGCCTTATTGGGAGCAGTATTGGTTCCTTCTTTGATGGAAAAAGAGTTTACGGCAGTATCCTTTCTTTTAATGGCCGCATCTCAATTTCGTGAAGTAAGAAATATTGAGCGCAGTACTTTAGAACAAATGGAACCGACGGAATTAGTTGCTAGGGGAACTGCATACATTGAAGGCATTGCAAGAGTGTTTGAAGCCAGAAACTATCTGGCAATTTGGACTGCTTTCATTGTGGCAATTACAGCAGAACTTCTTCGTCATCAGACGCAACTTTTACAGATTGGCGTATCGCTTTTAACAGCGGCTATTACTGCTGGTTTGTTAAACATCTTAATGCGAGGCCCTTCCATTGAAGATATTGCAGACATTCAGATGGGTGATATAGAATTTGACGGTCCGATACTTGTGGTTGGAGGAGTAGATGTAATGAATGTGGGTTTAAGTTCAACCCGTGAGATTTATAGAAATCGAGCAGTGGCTGCTGAGATTATTCCTAAGGATCCAGATGCAAAGGCTACTTTAGCTAATATCGGACAGATGCAGGCAATAGCTCATGATGTTTCGGCCATGGTTGGGGTATATATGGATGTAGGTGAACAGGAATTTACTCCCTTAGTTCGCCGCGACTCCGATTCCGGTAAGCTGGTTTTAGTAATGGTTCCTTCCGATGATGCTGTAGATGCTTTTTTAGAAGCAATTTCTAATGTTCCTGTTCTTGAAAGTGCTGTTCGTAAACCGCTGCGTTCAGTTGCCGGTAGAATGATAGATGGGAGTTGATTTGTAATGAAGTTTTCGGCATCGGATCAGATTCTTGCAGTAATTACTATGCATAAAGAAAGAGTTGGTGGTTCAGCACCAATTTTTTATGTGGAAAATTTTCAAGAGTTAGAAAAAGTGGCATTGTATCTAGCGCGAATTTTCATGGGTGCAGTTCATGATCTCGGTAATGGTGTATACATTATAGTAAAACATTAATCATGATTTATTTTCTATGGAGTGAAAACAAGTGGTTATTATTTATTGCTGTTATGGAGGAACACATTCATCACCAATTGCAGCTGCTATTCATATCGGAATATTAAACTCAACTGAAATACCGACTGCAGCACAAATACTAGCTGTCTGTCATTATGATAAGGTAGAATCTAATGATCGAGGTAAGGTAATGTTTGTCGGGGATGATGAATATGGAAATAAAATATATGTGTGTGGGAGAGGCAGAGATAAAACAGGGATAAAACAAGCGATTGAAAGTGGGATTCTGCTAGCGAAAGGGGAAACTGATAATTTTGTTTTTGTTGATACTCTTAATGCAGTAAATATTTATATGCGCATTGGAGGTTTTTTATCTCGGCGGCTTAAGTGGATTGCTGTTGGTCGCCCGCTTGTAATATGGGGAACGCAAAAAGCATTTTGGCAGCTAGTACAAATAGTACAGAAAACTAAAAAAAACATTTATAAATATCAGGAGTAACACAGTTAGAATAAAGGAATACTGGTTCATTATCGAGAATACCAATAATGCCATAACTGATTAGATGGTAAAGAGTGTAAATCGGAAAGAGTGGTATACAATGGCCAAACCAATTGTAGCAATAGTAGGGAGGCCCAATGTCGGTAAAAGTACGTTATTTAATCGAATTGCAAAACAGAGAATTGCAATTGTAGAGGGAGAGCCGGGAGTAACCCGAGATCGAATTTATACTGACGTTGAATGGTTAAACAGACAGTTTACTCTCATTGATACGGGAGGAATTGATGTTAATAAGGATATTATTACACAGCAGGTAAGGCAGCAGGCTGAGATTGCTGTTGAACAAGCTGATGTAATAATATTTGTGGTTGACGGGCGTGCCGGATTATTAGGTGGGGATGAAGAGGTTGCCGGATTATTACGTAAGGCTGCTAAACATGTGGTTCTTTGTGTCAATAAAGTAGAGGATTTTGCAAGCAGTGCTGAAACAGCAGCGGAGTTTTATGCTCTCGGACTTGGGGAGCCGATAACAATTTCGGCAGAACATGGCCGAGGTGTAGGCGATCTGCTTGATCAAGTGATTTCTATGCTTCCTAAAGTAGAAGTCGCCAATGATGATGATATAATTAAAATTGCAATTGTTGGACGTCCCAATGTGGGTAAATCATCGCTGGTCAATCAGTTCGCCGGTAAACAGCGAGTTATTGTTACTGATATCCCAGGAACAACTCGTGACGCAATAGATACATATTTTACATATGAGGATCAGACCTATCTTTTAATTGATACAGCCGGTATGCGTAGGAAAAGCAGGGTTGAGGCACACATTGAACGCTACAGCGTTATTCGAGCTTTAAGAGCGATAGATCGATGTGATGTTGCGTTTATCATGCTCGATGCGGTTGAAGGTTTAACTGAACAGGATAAGAAGATAGCCGGATATGTTCATGAAAATGGGAAGGGAAGCATTTTAGTTGTAAATAAATGGGATTTAGTCGAAAAAGGCACTAATACAATGAGGGATTTTGAAATAAATCTTAGAACCAATCTACAGTTCCTTTCTTATGCTCCCATCTGTTTTATATCTGCTTTAACCGGCAGACGTGTACATCAACTGCTGGAAATTGCTGAGCAAGTAGTCGGGCAGCGGAATTTACGAATCTCGACAGGAAGACTAAATGAAATTATTCAAGATGCAGTAGCAATCAATCAGCCTCCCTCCGATAAGGGTGTTAGACTGAAGATCTACTATGCAACGCAAGCTCAAGTAAATCCACCGGTGTTTTTAATCTATGTGAATAGAAAAGAACTAATGCACTTTTCATATGAGCGCTATCTTGAGAACAGATTGCGATCTGAGTTTGGTTTTGTGGGAACGCGGATAATTTTAAGCGTGAAGGAGCGGCAGTGATATGAGCATATTTTTACAGGGCATTATTGTAATGGGTCTCGCTTATCTCTTTGGATCAATACCCTTTGGATTAGTTGTAGCTAAGGTATGGGCAAATATTGATATTCGTGAACACGGCAGCGGTAACATCGGTGTATCAAATGTTTTACGCACAGTTGGTATAGTGCCTGCGATTATCGTTTTGATTTTAGATGCTGGAAAAGGACTGGTTCCGGTTTTATTTGCAAAACAGATTTTTACTAATGAAACAATATGGTTACTAGTGGGGATATGTGCGGTTATTGGGCATACTTGGTCACTGTTTCTAAATTTTAAGGGAGGCAGAGGGGTGGCCACAGCCTTTGGGATGTTTATTAGCTTATCTCCTAAAGTAATTATAGTTCTTGTGGTTCTATGGATTACTGTACTAATGATCAGCCGTTATATTTCGCTGGCGTCTATTTTAGCTGCTGTTGCGCTGCCAATTTTTCTAATTATCTTTAAGTTTCCTATTTCCTATTTTATTCTATCATTATTATTATCATCTCTAGTTATTTATCGGCATCGGCCAAATATCCAGCGGCTGTTGGCCGGGACAGAGCACCGAATAGGTGAAAAAGCACGCTGACTTAGAGTTTGACTATTAAGAGGGATAAAATAATTTCCATACCCTGACTTTTTTAGGAGGTCAGGGTTTATTTTTGCTGTTTTGTAGGCGTTAGCTCCATATGGCTTGTTAGATTTTGGCCTAGTATATTACGATTTAGTCTGGGCTTTCTTCATACATGAGGAGTATGGAATCAAAAGTGCAGATAAATTGGGACTTTATCGGACGAGATAGCTTTCTCTTTTCCAATCTATGTTGGACGCAAGTTCGCCGGAGGTCAGGGAGGTGGTTAGAAAGTTATTTAAGTTATTTAAGTTATTTAAGTTATATCTCTCCAGAGTGTTAAGCGGCTCTGATTCAGGAAGTCTAACTTTATGATCCATTTGGAAACCTTGTAGAAATAACAGAAGATGCCCAAAACCACAGTCATCGCTTTACCGGTAAACACATAGACAGTACAGGATTATATTACTTTGGTGCCAGATTCTATGATCCAACCATCGGCAGATTCATTACCATGGATCCGGCAAAAGATGGGCGTAATTGGTACATTTACTGTAATAATAATCCGTTGGTGTATGTGGATTCGGATGGGCGCGATCCGGTGACGGCTATTTTAATTCTTGGGTTCATGTTTGCTCCTGAGGATTTGGAGTTAGTTTCTGCATACGGACCAACAATCGTGCAAGGTGTTAATGAGCTAATCCTTTGTTGTGGTGATAAGGTCCCTGCTTTACTTGACGGTGCCAAAGAACTGGGCAGATCAATAGTAGACTTTTTTAAACGTGAAGCCGGTAGTAAAGGCGGGGGGACTGGGGATCCTGATAGAAAAAGAACGAGTAAGACTCCAAATATCACAAATGATGTTTTAAAGGCTCCAAGAGCAGGAAGTGCATTGAAGTTAGATGATTATCATGCCTTTAACGATATTGTTGATAATCATGTGGGTTAGTTACAAAAACACCAATTAATAACGGAACATTGTATCAACTTGAAGGCTCATTGAATGGGGTGCCAATAAAGCCATGAAAATAGAAGATTTTACTAATATGAATATTAGAATAACGTGGACGTTAATATTGATTTGTTTTAACAGCAATAGACTATTAAGAAATTCTGAGTATGAGCGAGCATTTATTTCTTCCAACGAAGTAATAAAATATGCGGTTGGGTTCTTGGAATGCACTGAAAATGATGATATTGTATCCTTAGCTATACTCAAAAGCAGTGAGCAAGAAGATATTATCAATATCTTAAAAAAGCTCTCAGAATCAGAAAATGAAGACTATAATTTAGAATTTAGGAAGTTTAGGGCCATGTATATCTACAAGAATTTACCATCTACGAGCGATGACTTTATGCATGGAATTCTAAAGATCAGCGAGTTATGGGATAAATTTGGATTCCCAGAAGATTCGCCCAATATATATTTTGAATTCAAGAATTATTCTCAGGAGAATTATAATAAACTGTTGGAAATTCATAATTCATGGCTGAAATCCGAATTTGAGTTCATTCGAAAGGAGAATCAGTAAATATGGAACTCATACTTATTTATTGCGCTAATAGCTTAAAATGGAAACAAGTTCCAAGTATAATGCCGATTTATAGGGCAGGTGTAAATGACAACAGCTTCCTTTTTAGATAGTAATCCAGAGCCTGCTTCGCTTGCTAGTATATCTGGTTCGGAGTTTGAAGCTTTAAAGTAAAATGCTTTTAAACGCCTTTCTTTAGCAGACCAACGCAAACTTGCTGGAAGCTTACTCGATATTGAGACAAACTTAGACTATGCAGCAAGATATCTTGCATTGATTGGGGAAATAGGGGAGTTTACTTCAGATAATCCACAAGTTTGGCTACAAGCTTATAATGTATCAAAGTCAAACTGGGGGACAATAGGCAATTATGGAAATGGTTTTATGGGGTGGGAAAAACTAAGTTGGACACAGCGAATATGGTTTTCTATCATCGACTTTTTTGACTTGTACGCGGACGGGTGGGATTAAGATGAGTCGTACATATAAAACGGGGGTTATGGTGGTACTATTCTGGGTTTTTGTATTTCTTGATGCATACTTTTTACCAGAAAACCTTGAAAATTATTACCAAAACATTGGTCTATATGATCTTTATATGCTAGTGTTCTTTCTCCAGACAGTAGTGTGGGGTATAGGAATATGGATGTCCATTAAAGGGTTAAGGCAAAAAAATATCAAACCCTACTGGAATAAATTAGTATACTTATTGTTTACAGTCCTGCTCCTTCCATTTTTACTTGCATCTTTCATAGCTGCGATCATACTCGAAAAGATTGGAGTAGGGTCCTTTTTGCCACAGATCTTATAATGATGGATGCCCAGGAAGATGAATATATCTTTCAATATTTTTGGAAAGGAAAAAGAAACAGTTGAGTTCTTTGTTTCGCAGTTTTCTGGAATAAGTTACCTTTATAAAGGCTATAAAATAGTGGCAACAATTGTTGACGGAATTAACATTGCAAGCAATGTTGTTTTTTCCCAAGCTATTTAACCAAGTCTTCCCCTAAATATATTTATTGCATAATAGAATTGGACAAAAAGGGGGGGCGGACGAAAACCTGGGCTTTGATAACTTATGACGGTCGCGGTCGTCCTTTAGAGATAGAAACAAAAGACAATAGTTACAATGAAATCTTCTTTCAAAGCTACACATATGACAATGTAAATAATATTACTCGCATTAACGATGAAGTTGCCGGAGCAACACAAAGTTTTACCTATGATCAACTAAATAGATTAAGAACCGCAGCGTATGTCAATCCCAATAATACCCTACTCAATTACTCCTACAGATAAGGTTATAACGGAACAGATAATAGAACCTTACTTAGAAACCTCACTATAGAAAAATGTAGCTATCAAGAAAATAACATTCAATTACTTAAGGAAATAAACAAAGGAACACAAAAGGAAGTATTTACCCATAACCAAGCCGGAGCTATAATTACTCGCCAAAAGGATGGCATTACCACTTATTACTCCTATGATGGAGCAGGTAGATTAAAACAAGTAAAAGTTGGAACAAATATTATTGCCCAATATGAATATGATGCTTATGGACGACTAATAAAGACAATTGAAGGCAATACCACTACAATAAGGCTTCCCAGAGAAAATGAAACAGCTTATGAAAAAGTCATCCAGCAGGGAATGCCAACAATTGAGAGAAGATACATCGTAGCTTTAGGACGGTATATAGCAAGAGATGAAATAGTAAACGGCATAGCATCAAGAGTGTTTTATCATGGGGATCATCTAGGCTCCACCAGAGTGTTAAGCGGCTCTGATTCAGGAAATCTAATTTATGATCCATTTGGTAACCTTGTACAGATAACAGAAGATGCCCAAAACCACAGTCATCGCTTTACCGGTAAACCCATAGACAGTACAGGATTATATTACTTTGGTGCCAGATTCTACGATCCAACCATCGGCAGATTCATAGAAATAGCTACTTTTTGCTATACCCGTAGCTGCAAGCAACTCGTTAAGGTGGTACTTCATCCTAAGGGCATCGATCAGGATTGCTTTTTCTTTATTTGTCATCTTTTGACGATCGATGCCCGGATCTTTTTTTATTATTTCTGCCGCCTTATTTAGGATATCTATCTCCATCTGTAGCTTATATACTTGCTTCTTCAATGACTCCAACTTTGTCACAAGTTCATCCTTATCGCTCGGGATGTCTATTTCTCTAGATTTGCTCATGGTTGCCCCCACCCTCTTCGCCAAGCAGTTGCTTTTTCCATCTGTTCCAGTGCGTATTTAGGTTCTTTCTTATATATACTATGCAAGTCGCCGTTCTCCCAATATTCTCTATACCACCTAACCAGCATTTTACGGCTGTGCATTCGCTTAAGTTACAAGTTTGAACTCATTAGTAAAAGCCAGTCTATTTTTGGGATTAATCAAGGCTCGTAACCAAACTATTATTTTAGGCTTCCCATTACTTTTTTTACCTTCTTTTGTTATATTTTCACCAAGCTTCTAATATAGTTATAGTATCCATCCGCATGTATGCCTTTTCAATCTAAAAAGGCTAGGAATAAAGGGTGCGAATTAGCCGGGGGGTAAAACCCAATTCGAAGGAGGGAAGCCTTGATGGAAAAATTTGATATTTTTGCTGATATTGCTGAACGTACCGGTGGCAGCATTTACCTGGGTGTTGTTGGACCGGTGCGCACTGGAAAATCTACTTTTATTAAGCGTTTTATGGATCTTTTAATTATGCCAAACATACAAGATGTTCATGTCAAGGAAAGAACAAAGGATGAACTGCCGCAAAGCGGGGCAGGAAAAATTATTACCACTACCGAGCCAAAATTTGTGCCGGATGAGCCAATTGAGATTGCATTGGATGATAGTCTCAAGTTTAAGGTGCGATTAGTTGACTGTGTAGGCTATACTGTACCGGGGGCGATAGGATATCTTGATGAGGACGATGGACCGCGGATGGTTATGACACCATGGTTTGACCATCAAATTCCCTTTCAAGAAGCTGCAGAATTAGGAACGCGAAAAGTAATCACTGATCATTCAACCATTGGGCTGGTTGTTCTAACTGATGGTTCAGTTACAGACATTGAACGCCAAAATTATGTTGAAGCTGAAGAGCGGGTAATTGCTGAACTCAAGGAATTAGATAAACCTTTTATTATTATACTAAATTCTGATAAACCTCATAGTCCAGATACGCTTGAGCTTGCCAATGAATTGGAAAATAAGTTTAAAGCTCGAGTTATACCTCTTGATTGTCTGAGAATGGTACAGTCAGACATTTTAGAATTACTACGTGAAATACTGTATGAGTTTCCAGTGCGGGAAATCAGCTTTAAGTTTCCCAACTGGATTGAAGAGTTATCAGCAGAGCACTGGTTACGTCAGAACTTTGAAGTTGCTGCCTATGACAGTATAAACATGATTGAGCGATTGCGTGATGTAAATGATTCATTGAAGTTGTTAAAAGGATGTGACTCAGTTGAATCTGTAAACCTAATCAGTATGGATATGGGTTGTGGTACAGTAATGATTGAAATGTCTGCATCTCGCTCTCTGTTCTATCAAGTTTTAACTGAAATGACTGGGCTTGAAGTGCTTGGCGACCATCATTTAGTAAGGTTGATGAAAGATCTGTCGGTTGCCAAAAGAGAATATGATAAATTATCAAATGCTTTAATGCAGGTTAGGGAGTCAGGATATGGTATTGTGTCACCAGCTATTGAAGACATTACATTTGAGCAGCCTGAACTAATTAAGCAGGGAAGAAATTTTGGTATCAGGCTTATGGCTAGTGCACCGTCTATTCATTTGGTCAGAGCCAATATCATGACTGAAGTCACACCTTTTGTCGGGACAGAAAAACAGGGAGCCGAATTGGTGCAATCATTAACGGATGAATTTCAAGAAGATCCGGATTCATTATGGAGCAGAGATTTTCTCGGAAGATCGCTGCAGGATATGGTTAGAGATGGGATTCAATCGAAACTAAACAGAATGCCTGATATTGCTCAAGATAACCTTCAGGAAACTCTATCAAAAATAATTAATGAGGGAAGCGGAGGTTTAATTTGTATTATCTTGTAATTTTTGATAATCCTCATCATTCGTGGTTAAACTAGAGGTAATATTCTATGAAGGAGGACATCGGATGACCAAAACTGAATTAGTTGATCAAGTTGCAGCCAAAACCAATATGACTAAAAAAGATTCAGCTGCAGCTGTTGACGCAGTTTTTTCAAGTATATCTGATAGTTTAGCTGCAGGGGACAAGGTACAGCTGATAGGGTTTGGAACCTTTGAAGTAAGAGAGCGGGCTGAACGTCTAGGGCGCAATCCTCAAACAGGCGCTGAGATTACTATACCGGCTAAAAAAGTGCCTGTTTTTAAACCGGGTAAGCTGTTAAAGGACTCAGTTAAGAATTTCGATTAACAACTTGCATTTCTGACAAATATATGGTATCGTATCATTTGTCAGGCGGGGCGTGGCGCAGCTTGGGTAGCGCGCTACCTTGGGGTGGTAGAGGTCGCAAGTTCAAATCTTGTCGCCCCGACCAGTGTTTAGTATTTAGAATCCTTCCATAAACGGAAGGATTTTTATTTTTAAAGGAAATAAATCAGTAACAGCTAATAATATAATAGATGAAGTATTTAGGAAGTCTTAATGAAAGGAGTTAAGCTTGATGAAGAGGATTAGTTTAGCTCTGATAATAACATTAGTAATTTCTACTTTTTACTGCATTGATATGGCAGTTGCCAGCAACTATGTAATGAAGGATTTACCTCAGTTGGATAATGGAATTGTAATTGCAGCTGATGTTCTAAATAAAGGTTCTGAGCAGTTAATTGTTGGTAAAGGCAGCAAGATATTTATTTATGATCAAAACAAACTGGTGGGTACAATTTCTGGTTTTTCAGGAAATGTAACAGCACTTGCTGTTGGCGATATGAATGGGAACTTCAATTTAGAGATTTTAGTTGGAACTGATGCTTTTAATGTTCACATTTATCAATTAGTCAATGAAGAATGGCTGCAAATAGAGGTAAAACGCTATTTTTGGGCACCAATCAGTAGTCTGAAAGTTGCAGACATTACAGGAAATGGCTGGGGTGACATGATAGTTACCAATACTAGAGGAGATGCATATATCTATCTTTCCTGGGAGGGAAAATTAGACATATTTTGGCGTTCAAAACCTAATGAGCCGGTGAAATTTATCACAGCCGAGAATTTAACTGGCAGCCGAGCTGATGATGTTGTTCTTACACATGATTCTGGTTATGTTGAGGTTATAAGCTGGAAGGACGAGAAACTAAGGACTCTGTGGCAGGGGTATCCGTGGGGTACTATCGATAGTTTAATTCTAACTCCTATAAAAGCAGAGAGCCCATCTCAAATTTTAATATTAACTGACCAAAACATTTTTTATTCGTGGAAGTGGGATGGGAATACCTTTGTGCCGCAGTATCATTTTCATCAGAGATTAGACGGTAAGATAATTGGCTATCATTCCGAGTTTGGATTAATTGCTATTTCACCTAAATCTGGGATTACTTTTTATAATGTAGGTTCTAATGTATTAGAAAAGGTTTTTAATATCAACCTCACCGCTATTTCGGACATTGTGTTCTATAATGAACAACTGGTTGTGAAAGATGTAGGCAGTAGATATTATGCATTACAGTCAATAGATCTTGAGGATATTGATATCTATATTAATGGAGAGCTTGTGGACACTCCCATTGAATTTTTGATTAATGAAGGAAGGCTTTATGTTTCTCTTGATGATATAACTTCAATTTTGGGATGGATGAAATTCGGGACTAAACAGCGGATATTTCTAATTAAAGGCTTAAATTACTTGGTTGTTGACGGTGAACAAGGACAAATTCTCTGGCACAACATACCGCTGCCTTTACATGAGTTAATTAGCAAAGATAATCTGATTTATCTCCCTTTAGAATCTATATCAATTTTTGGGTACGAGGTTAGGCTTGACTGTACTAATAATCAGCTTGATTTAAGCAGGAATTGGGGTTGGTGGTAGGGAGTTAGATGCAGAAGATATCTGATACATTTTTTTCCAGGAAGTAGTAAAAACTATAATATGTAGCTAGATGTTGGGATAATATTGATCAGTTTATACACTGCTTATACAGTATTTTCTTCTAGCAAGAAGGAAGGAGCTGTCCATTTGTTGAATAGGTAAAAATGTAAATAATGAGTTTGTTTTTCTTTAATTACGAAACATAAGCCGAAAAGATAAGAGGAGGAGATACAGTGAAGATCTATGGAACGGATAAATTGAGAAATATTGCTTTAATTTCTCATAGTGGTGCAGGTAAAACATCGCTAGCAGAGGCAATGTTATTTGTTTCTAAGTCTACTAATCGACTTGGTAAAGTTGATGAAGGAACTAGTATAATGGATTATGAACCTGAAGAAATTAGACGCAATATTAGTATAAATTTATCAACAGCTCCATGTGAATGGAATGGGCATAAATTAAACGTTTTAGACTCACCAGGATATTTTGATTTTGTTGGTGACGTAATGGCAGCACTGCGTGTTGCTGATGGAGCTTTAATAGTTGTTTGTGCTTCGTCCGGGGTTGAAGTAGGCACTGAAAAGGCATGGAATTATGCCGAAGAGTATGATATGCCTCGTATGATATTTATTAATAAACTTGAACGGGAAAATGCAAATTTTGATCAGACCCTTAATCAATTAACTGAGGCTTATGGTCAAAAAATAGTACCTGTTCAATTACCTATCGGTGTTGCAGAGAATTTTAAAGGATTTGTTGATTTGATTCAACAGAAAGCTTATGTATGGGATAATAATTCACTAAAAGAGGACTCAATTCCAGAAGATATGGTCGATGTAGTAGAAACTGCACGTGAAACACTAATTGAAGCGGTATCAGTTACTGATGATGAATTGATGATGAAATATCTTGAGGGAAAAACATTAACTAACGAAGAAATTGATGCTGCTTTAGCAGTGGGTACAAGGACAGGTGAGGTTGTTCCTGTTTTATGTGGCTCAGCTACTTCTAATGTTGGTATAGACCAATTGCTGGATTATTGTGTTAAGTGTATGCCCAGTCCGCTTCAGAGAGATAATATTGGAGTCGACTTAGAGACAGGCGAAGAAGTTGAGTTGTCTTATGAGGATAGTAAACCGTGTGCTCTTGTGTATAAGACTACGGCAGATCCTTACGTAGGAAAACTAACATCATTTAAAGTATTGTCGGGTTCAATTAAGTCCGATGGTGTAGTTCATAATGTAAACAAGCAAAAAGATGAGCGAGTTGGGCAGCTGTTTGTGCTGAAAGGTAAGGAGAGTATTCCTGTAGATGAGATTACAGCTGGGGATTTAGGTGCTGTAGCTAAATTACAAAATACAAGTACAAATGATGTATTATCTGTAAAAGGCTCATCAATTGTAGCCAAAGGAATAGAATTTCCCAAACCTGTAATGACAATGGCAGTTGAACCAAAGAGTAAAGGTGATGAGGAAAAAATCAGCAGTGGATTATCCAGATTAGCCGAAGAAGATCCAACATTTACTGTGGAAAAGAGTCGGGAAACTGGTCAAATCCTAATTTCCGGTCTTGGTGATCTTCATCTAGAAATTATGTGCAGCAGATTGCACAAAAAGTTTGGGGCAGAAGTTGAGTTGTCTACTC
>JAAZMN010000014.1 GCA_012798795.1 Bacillota bacterium
TGCTGGTAAAAAAGATTTTGTAATTATATCAATTGAAAAAGCACTAATGGATTTGGAATTAGGTTTTGTCCGCCGCTTATTATCCATACTTGAGGAGCTAAATATATCCTTTTCTCATCTTCCTTCAGGAATTGATATGGTATCATTAGTAATATTGGAAAAAGAATTAAACGATAAACTGGAACAAGTATTAACCCTGATTGAAGAAAGATTACATCCTGATAAAATAGAGGTGTGTCATAATATTGCTCTTATAGCTACTGTTGGGCAGGGAATGGCTTATAAAAGCGGTATAGCCGGCAAATTGTTTAATGCCTTAGGTGAGGCTGGGATCAACGTGCGGATGATCGATCAGGGTGCAAGTGAGATTAATATCATTGTCGGAGTTGATAATGACGATTGCGAAAGAGCTATTCGGGCGATTTACAAAGCTTATGTAAATTAAATGTATGCTGCAGTATGTTACCGGCTTTGAAATCTATGAAAAGAAAAAGGCTTTAGGCAATTTTGCCGAAAGCCTTTTTTAGTCTTTTCGTTAATTCTCTTATTCGGCTGGCAGTAGGCCTAAAATATGAAACTATCTAAAATAGATAACTAGAACATTTTCAGGGCTTCTCACAACAATGTTAAGGAAACGGCCGTCTTAATTATCTGGAGTATTGTCCACTTAGCGCTAAGATGAAAAAATAGTACTCGTGTCCTAACACCAGTTGATACTATTTTAATACTATATAGCGAGTGTATTTTGTAAAGGAGGGAATTTATGAGTAACGGTCGTGTTCCTGCTTCTTGCCCGCCGGGATTTCAAGGGCGTTATACAGTACGCGCCGGCGATAGTATGTTTTTAATTGCCCAGCGTTTTGGAGTAAGCCTAAATGCATTAATCGCTGCTAATCCCCATATAACGAATCCCAGTGTGATTTTTCCTGGCGATGTTCTCTGTGTTCCAGGTGTCGTACAGTGCCGCGAGCCTGTTTCCTGTCCGCCGGGATTTCAAGGGCGCTATACAGTACAGCCAGGGGATACCATGTTTTCAATTGCCCAGCGTTTTGGGGTAAGTCTCAATGCATTAATTGCAGCAAACCCGCATATTACTAATCCAAACGTTATTAATCCTTGCGATGTTCTTTGTGTTCCAGGTGTCGTACAGTGCCGCGAACCTGTTTCTTGCCCGCCTGGATTTCAAGGGCGTTACACAGTACAACCTGGCGATACCATGTTTTCAATTGCCCAGCGTTTTGGAGTAAGTCTCAATGCATTAATTGCAGCAAACCCGCATATCACTAATCCAAATGTTATTAATCCTTGCGATGTTTTGTGTGTGCCTGGAGCAGCTGAATTAGAAATACCTTGTACTGCACTACTTGATCCAGCCCAAAGTATTATTACAGATGCTGCAGGAAGTGTTTTGGTTAGATTCTTATCAACAAATCAGCGTTCGATTAGTGTGTTAGGGGTAGGAATTCCTGAACCATCAACTCTAGGTAGTTTTAACAGCTATCAAGGAAGGGTAGTCTTCCCGCCGCCGGAAGATGCAGCTTTTGAGTTTATATTATCGCCCACACCAAGCATTCCGTCACAGCCTAAAACATGGTCAGGTTCACTCAATTTTGTAGTCGGTTTCGGGTGGCCAACTGATACTATGATTGTGGTGAGGCCAATCAATTTAAGTACCGGTGTTACAGGAGCTGTCGTCTTGGTTGGTACCTTAACAAGCTGCTGCAGCTAAGTATTATAAGAGAAGAGTCATCTTATCTAGTTATATCTGGGGTAGGTGACTCTTTTTTTTGCAGGAGAGGTAGCCTTTAAGAAGAATAAGTATACACTAGCACGAGTTATTAGCTGCAGGGGGGTAAATATGTTGGATAACAGAAATTATCGGAAACTTTGGTACAAGCAGCCTGCTAGTGAATGGGTAGAGTCACTGCCCATTGGCAGCGGCCGTTTAGGCGGAATGGTTTTTGGTGGAATTGAGCATGAACGAATTCAGCTGAATGAAGATACATTATGGTCAGGCAGACCGAAAGATAAGAATAATTATACAGCATTCAATTATTTGGCAGAAGCCCGAGAATTTATCTTTGCAGGTGAATATTTAAAGGCACAAAGACTTATTGAAAAACATATGTTAGGCAGGTATACCGAATCATATCAGCCTTTGGGCAATTTATATATTGATAGTAAAATTGAAGGACAAGTCAGTGAATATCGCCGTGAACTTGACTTAAATACAGCAGTTGTCACCGTTAGTTACGCAGCCGGGGGAGCTAAATATGTACGTCAGGTTTTTTGTTCGGCACCGGATCAGGCAGTGGTTATTCGTTTTACATGCGATCAGGCACATAAGATTAGTTTTAAAGCTAGATTAGCCAGTTCACATCGATTTAAAACAGGAAGTGAAGCTGATAATCAATTAATTTTGGATGGGCGCTGTCCTGTCTATACAGCACCAAGTTATGCTAAGGAAATTGAGCATCAGATAATTTATGAGGACGATGTAAGTCAGGGGATGAATTACCGGATTTTAGTACAAGCCAATTTAAGAGGCGGAACAGCTGAGATTAATCAAGGCAAGCTGGAAGTAAAAAATGCTGATCAAGTTACTTTAATTTTGATTGCTGCAACAAGTTATAACGGATTTGATAAAAATCCAGCTTTGGAAGGTAAAGAACCAAAAAAACTGTGTGCCGATATGATGCAAAGGATTAGCAATCGTACATATGAGCAGATTTTGGAGGAACATGTAAAGGATTATCAAGCATTATTCAGCCGCGTTGAGTTAAATTTAGGTGAGCCGCTGTATCCGGATCTGCCGACTGATCAATGGCTGGCTCAAGTCAAAACAGCACCGCTTGATCCGGCTTTGGTGGCTCTCTATTTTGATTACGGACGCTATCTATTAATAGCGTCATCTAGACCAGGGACTCAACCTGCTAATTTACAGGGAATTTGGAATGAGCATGTGCAGCCACCTTGGAGTTCCAATTACACTACAAATATCAACGTCGAGATGAATTATTGGTTAGCGGAAGTATGCAATCTTGCCGAATGTCATACCCCATTATTTGATATGATTGAAGAATTAGCTGTTACCGGTAAAAAAACTGCTGAAGTTCATTACAAATGTCGAGGTTGGGCAACCAATCATAATGTGGATTTATGGAGGCATGCGGCACCGGTAGGAGGTTCGGCTAGATGGGCATTTTGGCCTATGGCCAGTGCATGGCTGACGCAGCATTTATGGGAACACTATGCGTTTGGCGGTGATATAAATTTTTTAAAACAGCGTGCGTATCCTTTAATGAAGAAAGCAGCCCTATTTTTTCTCGATTGGTTAATTTTAGATAAAGATGGTAATTTGATAACCTGTCCATCGACTTCACCGGAAAATGATTTTGTTTCTGAATCAGGACAGCGTGCTGCCATATCTTGCGGTTCCACTATGGATATGTCGCTAATTTGGGAACTGTTTACTAACTGCACTGAGGCTAGTAGAATTCTAGATATTGACAGTGATTTTCGCCATGAGTTAGAAGGTGCTAGAGATCAGTTGCTTCCTCTGCGGATTGGGTGTCACGGCCAATTACAAGAGTGGTATTATGACTTTGAAGAAGCAGAACCGGGTCACCGCCATGTCTCGCATTTATTTGGTTTGTATCCGGGTAAGCAGATATTGAAGCACAAACATCCGGTTTTGAGCAGTGCATGTGAGGTTACGCTAAAGCGCCGCATTGAAAACGGGGGCGGGCATACCGGCTGGAGCTGTGCTTGGTTAATATGTTTATTCGCTCGCTTGGAAAAAGCGGAATCAGCCTATGAATATGTTGAAACTCTACTGCGCCGTTCTACTTACAATAACCTTTTTGATGCTCATCCGCCATTTCAAATAGACGGAAACTTTGGTGGGACAGCGGGCATTGCAGAGATGCTCTTGCAAAGCCATGCTGATGAGTTAAATATACTTCCGGCTTTGCCCCAGGCTTGGTCCGAAGGGTATGTGACTGGATTGCGTGCTCGAGGAGGTTTTGAAGTTGATATATATTGGGAACATTCAGAATTAACATATGCTAAAATCAGATCTAGGTTAGATAGTACTTGTAGAATTCGTTACAAAAAACCGATAAAAGTAAAATGCTGCGGCCAGATGGTAGAGGTTGAGCAAAACAGTGATGGGTTGTGTGTCATCACTACTGCTGCAGGCAGCGTATACGAAATTGAACCGCTGAATTGATTCAAATATTTCCTTGGTACGCAGTTGTTTTTTGATTCTGCTCTTCTTGTCCTTGCTTGCGATATGTCAGCGGCGGCATACCGGAAA
>JAAZMN010000164.1 GCA_012798795.1 Bacillota bacterium
ATATCCCCAACTTGAATAGTATTGCGAATAGCAAACCATCCTCCTAAAATGGTGACCACCACATAGCCTAAGTTGCCGATGAAATTCATAATTGGCCCCATCAGGCCGGATATAAACTGTGACTTCCACGCTGATTCATAAAGTTCATTATTAATCCGATCAAATTCCTCAGTTTCTTCCTTTTCAGCATTAAAAGCCTTCATGATAATATGACCGCCAAAAACCTCTTCCACATGCCCATTTACTCTCCCTAAAGATTCCTGCTGGGCTTTAAAGTATTTTTGCGAGTGTTTCACTACAAGCATGACTAAAATCATGGTAATCGGCAGCATTACTAAAGCAATTAACGTCATCTCCCAGCTAATTGACAACATCATTATTAACACACCGACAAAGGTCGTGACAGAAGTAATAATCTGAGTCGTACTCTGGCTGAGAGTATGACTAACAGTATCCACGTCATTGGTCACTCTAGACAGCACATCGCCAAAACTTGTACGGTCGAAGTATTTTAGCGGAAGACGATTAATTTTTCGAGAGATTTCTCTGCGCAAATTATATGACACATCCTGGGCTACTCCAGCAACGATAAAACCTTGTATATAGGAAAATAGAGCACTGGCTAAATATAACGCTATTAACCCAAAAATAATTCTGCTGATATACTGAAAATCTACTCCTGCTCCTTCAAGCCCTGAGACTTTGCTGACTAATCCTTCAAAAATCTTTGTAGTAGCTTTACCGAGAATTTTCGGCCCTGCAATTGAAAAAGCCGTGCTGCCAACAGCAAACAATCCTACAATGAGCAGCTTTGTCTTATAAGGCTGCAGATATTTTACTAATTTCATAAAGGTGGTTTTAAAATCCCTAGGTTTATCAAATCTGGCGTGTGGTGGCCCACCGCCGCGGTGACCTCGTCTAGGGGAGCTTGAACTATGTTTAGTATTTTTACTCATATAGCAAGTTCCTCCTCTGACAACTGTGATAAAGCAATTTCCTTGTATACGTCGCATTCGTCCAATAGTTCTTTGTGAGTTCCTATGCCTACAATGCGGCCGTTATCTAATACGACTATTTGATCTGCATGGATAATTGTATTAATACGCTGTGCTACAATGAATATAGTCCGATTCTTAATTTCACGATTGATGGCTTTTCTTAAAGCAGCATCAGTTTTAAAATCAAGAGCAGAAAAACTGTCATCAAAAATTAGTACTTCTGGCTCTTCAACCAAAGCCCTAGCCATAGAAAGCCTCTGTTTTTGACCGCCCGAAACATTGGCACCACCTTGAGCAATTTCGGTTAAAATGCCTTCTTCTTTCTCAGCAATAAATTCTTTGGCTTGAGCAATATTGATAGCTTTTTCCACAGCTTCATCAGCTGCATCATGATTTTTCCCGTACTTCAAATTGCTTTCAATGGTTCCCATAAAAAGAAACCCTCTTTGTGGTACATATCCAATCCGGTTTCGCAATTCGTTAAGACTTAGTTCTTTTATATTGACACCATCAAAAAGTATTTCTCCCTCAGTTACATCATAAAATCTAGGAATTAGGTTAATCAAAGTGGATTTACCGCTGCCTATACCGCCGATGAAAGCAGTAGTTTTTCCGGGTTGTGCTGTAAATGAAATGTTTTTTAATACACACTCTTCAGCGGTGGGATATTTGAAACTAACATTGCGAAACTCAATTTTCCCTGGTGAATAAGAAGGTAATTGTTTGACACTGATCGGGTCTGTAATGGTAATTTCTTGATCCAAAACTTCTGAAATTCTCCTGATTGATACTGACGCTCGTGGTAAAACTATGGAAATCATGGAAATCATTAAGAATGACATGATAATCTGCATTGTATACTGCATAAAAGCCATCATATCGCCTACTTGAATCACACCTTTATCCACTTCATGGGCACCGATCCAAATAATAAGCAGTGTTATTCCGTTCATGATCAGCATCATAAGAGGCATCATTAGCACCATTAATCGAGATACAAACAAATTGGTCCTAGTTAAATCTTTGTTTGCTTCATCAAACTTCTTTTCCTCATATTCCTGATTATTAAAAGCACGAATCACCATTAACCCGTTAAGTGCTTCCCGCATTACTAAGTTGACCTTATCAATTAACTTCTGCACTTTTCTAAATTTAGGTGTCGCAATAGAAAACAAAATAATAACCAAAGTTAGAATACTCAATACTCCTACACCGATTATCCAAGCCATAGAGGTATTAGTATTTAAAGCCCTCAAAACACCTCCAACTCCTAGAATCGGTGCATAAAACACTGTTCTTAAAAGCATAATCAGAAACATCTGAACTTGCTGGACATCATTAGTGCTTCTTGTAATAAGTGAAGCAGTGGAAAACCGTTCAAATTCAGCCGACGAGAAGGCTGTAACTTTCTTAAATATTTTTCTCCGCAGATTTCTGCCTAAAGCGGCTGAAATTCTAGCTGATAAAAACCCTACAGATATTGAAGCAATTACACCTAAAAGCGCAATACCTAACATAATACCGCCGATTACTAAAATATAATTGGTTTGTACCTTTTCAATATTGACCCCAATAATCTGATACTCTTGTTTTATGAAAGCAGCTGCAGATTGAGTAATCATTGATTTAGATACAGTACTAAATTCTTGTTTTATTCTGGCAATAATAGCTGCTGAATTCTCAGCCGGTAGATTCTCTAACACCATAAAGGGATCTACTCCAGGTGGAAAACTATCCAAAAAATCATTTTCCGGCAGTGGCATATCCAGTGTATCATTTCCCTTTGCCATACTAAAGCGTTCAATACCCGAAACCACAAGCACTGCTTCTCCCAGAAAATCATTGATGATCTCCAGATCATCCTGGTCAGTTTGGCTTAATAGATAGAGACTTTCGTCAGCTAATGCCGGATATTTTTTCTGCAGATTCTGATACTCGTCTGAAGGCAGATTTTCTCTGCTGATTAATCGATAATTTCTGTCCAATATTTCCTTTTCTTGCTCAGTCAAGAAAAGTTTAATCTTTCTTAAGGTATCTGCTCTAATTACTTCAGGTACTGCATTTTCAATCCCATTTTGCTGAATTCCTACATTAACCATACGAGACATATAATCGGGAAGAGCTAAATCAGTCATTGCTTGAAAAAATAGTAAGACTATAACCACAAGAATTATCGGAATAAATGGT
Source organism: Bacillota bacterium (assembly GCA_012798795.1). Taxonomy (GTDB): domain Bacteria; phylum Bacillota; class Limnochordia; order Darwinibacteriales; family DTU012; genus JAAZMN01. Next base: position 3,186 of record JAAZMN010000164.1, read on the forward strand.
CTTAACTCTTTTAACATATTTCGCATATTTTTCCTCCCATATCAACATAATTTCCGGTTTTCACCGGCTGTGATCAGATTATCTCTAATTCTGCTTAAATATTCTTTTAATATTTTTCGTTCCTCAGCTTTAAATCCTTTAAACATATCAGTGTCAATCTCTCGCATAACACCTTCGGCCATTTTAAAAGCATCTCGGCCTTTATCCGTAATAAAGACACGAGAAATCCTTTGATCCTCTTCATCCTGATGCCGTGTTACTAACCCCGCCTTTTCCATTCTGCTGAGCATTACTGTTAAGGTGGCTGGCTTTATCTGTAATCTAGCTGCCAAATCTTTTTGAATTAACCCGCTCTCTTTACTTAATATAAATAGTAATGGGGGCTGACCCGGATAAAC
>JAAZMN010000015.1 GCA_012798795.1 Bacillota bacterium
TTTCCATTCTGCTGAGCATTACTGTTAAGGTGGCTGGCTTTATCTGTAATCTAGCTGCCAAATCTTTTTGAATTAACCCGCTCTCTTTACTTAATATAAATAGTAATGGGGGCTGACCCGGATAAACGCCTACATCCACTAAAAGCACATGCATAAGATGGTGATGCTGGCGAACAATTTCAAAAAATACATGGTACAGAGAATCCTTTTTGATAGCTCTTTCCTCCTTCTAATTTAGTTAGCCGGCTAAACATATAGTAATTCTAGCACTAAATAAACTCAAAGTCAAGATAACTATTTTTATTTGTTTGTCGACTAACTAATTCTTTGAAACTATATTTTTTTATTTGGCATATACATTATTAAACCGCAATAATAGGGAAGTGAGTCTGTGCGTAAACAGAGCTTGTTTCAAGGTGCTTTTGTGCTTACAGCCGCTGCTTTAATTACGAAAATTTTGGGTTTTGCCACTACTATCATTCAGTCAAGGATACTCGGTGCCGAAGGAATTGGTTTACAGATGATGGTTACACCATTTATCGGATTGCTGATGACTGTCACAACTTTAGGTCTGCCGGTGGCGATATCTAAAGCAGTAGCAGAAGCCGAAACCGAAAATAACAAAACTAAAATTAAAAGAATACTGTTAATTTCTCTTACGGTAACATGCAGTATCAGTTTGATTTTGACCTTCACACTCATCTATTTTGGCAGAGCTTTTGCACTCCGTTTTTTAGCTGATCAGCGTGCTTATTATTCATTAATGGCTTTAACGCCGGTAATTCCGATTCTTGCAGTTTCTGGTGTGCTGAGAGGATATTTTCAAGGACGCCAGAACATGAATCCTCTGGCCATTTCTCAAGTTATCGAGCAAATTGTCAGGATAATCTCTCTTTATGTATTAGTTCAATTATTACTAGAGCGCGGCGTAGAATATGCAGCTGCAGGAGGAATCGCTGCAAGTGTCTTAGGTGAATTGGCCTACCTATTATACTTAGGGTTTACATTTAAGTTTTCCACTGATTACCACATTCCAACACCTAAAATCACGGAGCATTTAACCCGAGGGAAAATTCATTTAATAGAACTTTTGCGCACTGGATTACCCCAAACCGGCAACCAATTTTCTCGTTCACTTTTAAGAGTAATCCAACCCATCGTAATCACTCAAAGCCTTCTGAAAACCGGGCTCGATTCACCGACTATCGCAACCCAGTATGGAATGCTGACCGGGTATGTCTATCCTCTACTGTTCTTCCCAGGTTTCATTAACTACTCATTAGCAGTTGCTTTGGTTCCGGCAGTAAGTGAAGCTAGTTCCCGTAAAAAGATGGGTTTAGTACATCAGCGGATATCCCAAGCGGTAAAGGTCTCACTGTTAATCGGGGTTCCCAGCAGTATCATCCTATTTGTCTTTGCCAATCAACTGCTAACAATAGTATATCGTGCACCTGAAGCAGCCAATTTGCTAAAACTAACTGCCCCCTTTTACTTATTGCAGTATTTTCATTCGCCAATGCAGTCATCGTTAATCGGATTAGGATATGCAACAACCTCTATGATTAATAACATTATTCCCCGATGTATCAGTTTGGCACTAATATACCCGCTGGTAGTTTATTTCGATCTGGGAATCGCAGGAGTAGCAATTGCTTCGAGTATTGCTGTAGTTTTAGAAACAGTCATGCATTATTTAGCCTTACTAAAATTAATTGGACCCTGCTTTAGACTCTCCGATATTGTTAAAATAGCCGGTATAGGAGGGTTTACCGCTTTGTTTACAATTTTTACCTTTAACACTCTCTTACAATACAGAATAAATGAAAAACTGACCGTGATTATATCAGCTATCATTTGTCTATTCATTTACTTTTCATTCATTTTGCTTACCAAAACAGTTCGGTGGACATCAATTACCACCCATCTGCGCAGAAAATAAAAACGCTAGGGATATCCCTAGCGTTCTTCCTGATAGCAATTTTAAAAAGCTGGTACTACACTGCCTGCATATTTTTCCAATATAAAGTCACGAACTAGATCGCTTTGGAGTGCTGCAGCCAGTTTAGCCAATAAAGGATTTTCTATATCTTCAGCACGTACTGCCAAAATGTTAACATAAGGAGATTCAGCACCTTCTAAGAATACTGCATCCTTAGTAGGGACAAAACCTGCTAATAAAGCATAGTTACCATTGATAACCGAAGCTGTTGTATCATCTAGCGAACGAGCCAACTGGGCTGCCTCTAATTCATAAAACTTTAAGTTTAACTTGTTTTCTGTGACATCAAAAACAGTGGGAGTGATTCCGGCATTAGGATTAATTTTAATTAGACCAGCACTTTGCAGCAGTAATAAGGCACGTCCACCATTAGTGGCATCGTTAGGAATTGTCACAACAGATCCTTTCGTAAATTCATCGACACTTTTAATTTTACTGCTGTATATACCCAACGGTTCGACATGTACTCCTGCTAAAGAAACTAAATTAAGTCCGTGATCCAGACAGAACTCCTCTAAATAAGGAAGATGTTGAAAGAAGTTCGCATCAAGATCTCCATCACTTAACGCCAAGTTTGGACGTACATAGTCTGTAAACTCAACAATTTCCAGTTTTATTCCCTGTTCTGCCAAAACAGGTACCAGTATTTCTAGGATTTCCCCGTGAGGAACCGCAGTTGCACCTACTTTAATAATTTCTTGTGCCCTTATGGCCACACTGCCGACTAATAATAAAACAACTGTAATTAATAAAGTTATTTTCTTTTTCATTAGATTCTCTCCTTTGTTGTTTTTGTTAATGCCGGGAGACCTTTCGTGCTATCTTATCACCCAGCATCTGTAGTGCTTGAACCAACACAACCAAAATAATCACTGTATAAAGCATTACATCGCCGCGAAAGCGCTGATAACCGAAACGAATTGCTAAATCCCCTAAACCTCCACCACCTATGGTACCAGCCATGGCAGAATACCCCACCAAATTTACGGCGGTTAAGGTAAACCCGAGAATTAAACCGGGTAAAGCCTCCGGCAGCAATACTTTAACAATTATTTGCCATGGAGACGCACCCATAGACAATGCAGCTTCTACTACTCCAGAATCTACTTCCTTTAATGAACTCTCAACTACTCTAGCTGCAAAAGGAATGGCAGCAACTGTTAATGGAACAATAGCAGCAGCGGTTCCAATTGATGTTCCCACAACAAACCGTGTAAACGGAATAATTGCCACTAATAAAATAATAAATGGAATTGATCTGCCCACATTAACAATAAAGCTTAGTATCTTATTCAACCAAAAGTTTTCTAGAATATGCCCTTCTTCACTGGTGACCATCAATATGCCTAACGGAAGGCCAATGACTTCTGCAATTATCACTGATACACCCACCATGTACAGAGTTTCAAGTGTTGCAGTCCAAAGCATATTCACCATTATGGTACTAGGCATTTGATATCACCTCCATTTCCACATTGTGATCCTGCACATACTTTAGAGCTTTTTCTATTTGGTCAGGTTCACCAGATACTTCTAAAAATAACATGCCAAAAGGAATGTCTTTGATCTGATCAATTTTACCAAATAGTATATTAGCCTCAACAGCATACTTTTTCAGCATTGAGGAAATAACCGGTTCATGAGCAAGCGAACCTACAAAACTCAGTTTTAGGAAAACTTGTTTTCCATTAGAGTTTAAATTCGCTCGCTGTAACAAGTCCTGCGGAATTTGCGTATTCATTGTTCCTTGAAGCATCCGCTTAGCCGCACTGCTTCTAGGCGAAGTGAATACATCAATAACCCGGCCGGATTCTTGTATCTGTCCATTTTCAATCACAGCTACATAATCGCATATTTCTTGAATTACTCTCATTTCATGAGTAATCAGTACGATTGTCAGTCCCATTTTCTGATTAATCTCAGCCAACAGCTGCAACACTGATTTAGTAGTTTCAGGATCTAGAGCAGATGTGGCTTCATCGCAGAGAAGGACTTGAGGATTGTTAGCCAATGCCCGAGCTATGCCCACTCTCTGCTTTTGTCCACCACTTAGTTGGCTTGGATAGGAATTCGCCTTATCGGATAAGCCCACCAGCTGCAGCATTTCATTTACTCTTGCTTTAATTGCAGATTTATCAACACCGGATATTTCTAAAGGAAACCCAATATTAGCTGCTGCTGTTCTAGACGACAATAAATTAAAATGTTGAAAAATCATACTTATTTTTTTGCGGGCATTGCGAAGTTCAATGGAGGAAAGCCTGCTTAAGTCCACACCATCTACAATAATCTCCCCGTGATCAGGAGTTTCCAGTCCGTTGATACAGCGAATCAAGGTAGATTTTCCAGCACCGCTTTGCCCAATGATTCCATAGATTTTTCCGGCAGGAATTTTAAGATCCACTCCCCGCAAAGCATCTACTTGTTTTTCTCCATAAAAAGTTTTATAGACCTGTCTAAGTTCAATCAACTCCCCACCTCCCACATAAAAAAACCTCTTCATAAGAAGAGGTATATGAAACGGTACATATTATCCTCCCCTTATCTTTCTGGGCATATCCCAGCAGGAATTGGCACCTCGTGGATTTTCATCCACCGGTTGCCGGGCTTCATAGGGCCAGTCCCTCCACCTCTCTGGATAAGAGCAGTACTTATTATTTTTTATTTAATTACTAGTATATTCGCAGTCAATGCCTTTGTCAATACAATAAAATGTTAATTTTTTATTTAAACCCATATTTATTTAGCTCAAATTATCGCCAGTTTTAGTCATGGGTTTCATCAGTTTTAAGCATCAGTTTAAGGAAATCCAAAGATAGAATAAATCTTTGGCTGTTAATAAAGAACTCTTCCGCCTTACCATTTGCCTTAACTGAAACTTCTTTATAATGATTAATTTCGCAGTTAATCTTCTCCATTTTCTGGTCTAACTCTGCTGCTAAGTCAGCTGCTTCTTTTAACTCATTAAGTAATCTCTCCGGCACTTCATAATTATATTTATAATATAACTTGTGCTCCAAATTCGCCCAAAAATCCATGGCAATAGTACGAAGCTGAATTTCTACATATACCTTTTCTTCCCTATCCGATGTAATTACCGGTACTTTTACAATCAGATGTAAACTCCTATAACCATTTTCCTTAGGATTTTTGATATAGTCCTTACATTCAACTACTTCCAAATCAGCTTGATTCTCTAAAGTATCCTTTATCTTATAGATGTCTGAAATAAAAGAACATACGATTCTAATGCCGGCTATATCCCGAACGTTTTCTTTAATTGACGGCAAGGAAATCTCTATCCCCTTGCGGCGCACTTTATTTAATATACTTTGTGGAGTCTTAACTCGACTCGTAACTCTCTCTATCGGATTATAGCCGTATATATACTGAAATTCTTGCCTTAAAATATCGATTTTTGTACTAACCTCGTCTATAGCAAATTTATACATTATAAAAAACCGCATGGCTCTCGTTTTCAACTGACTTATTTGTTTTAAATCCATATTTAAGGATCTCCAATCTTTAATTTTCAACCCTATAGCTAATATTACAAGTACGGGTACGGCAATTCCTTCCGAAATGACTATCCGTATTAAGCACCAGCGAAAAAACAGGTAACTATAATAGTTACCTGTATCATCAAACTAAAGCTTTATGGGCATCTTTTAGAAATTCAATAATGGTTAGATTTTGAGGACAAACCGATTCGCACTGCCCACACTCAATACAACGCGATGCATCTTTTTGAGATTTAATCATTCTGTCGTACTGTCTTTTACCTTCATTGATAATATTATAAATGCTGGCATTATTCCATATTCCAAAAACACGTGGTATTTCTACACCCTGAGGACAAGGTAAGCAGTAGCGGCAGTCCGTACAATCTACCTTAATTCGAGCATTATAGAAATCCTTTATTTTTCCAATAATCTTAAGTTCTTCTTGAGATAGAGAATTAACCTCTGCCTCAGACATGGTATTAATATTTTCCTTAACTTGATCTAAGTGTCCCATACCGCTTAATACTACAGACACTTCCGGAAAATTACATACCCATTTAAAAGCCCATTCTGCCGGAGTTCGCTTTATCGGAGCTTCTTCCCATATAGCCTGAATCTCCGGTGGAATATTTTTTACTAACCGTCCACCTCTAAGCGGCTCCATAATTACTACGGCAAGTCCCTTATCAGCTGCGTACTTTAGCCCTTCCTTACCTGCCTGGTAATACTCATCCATATAATTAAACTGGATTTGACAAAAATCCCAATTATATGCATCAACAATCTCTCTAAACAGCTCAAGATCATCATGAAATGAAAACCCAGCATATTTTATGCGGCCATCTGCTTTAGCAGCATCTAGAAATTTAAACACATTGTATTTCTGCACTTTACTCATCCAAGTGCCTTTGCCTAACGAATGCAGAAGATACATATCAATATAATCAGTCTGAAGTTTGCTTAACTGTTCATTTAAAATCCTATCGCAGTCTGCTTCTGATTCAACAATCCAAACCGGCAGCTTAGTGGCGAGTTTAACTCTTTCCCGGTAACCGTCTTGCAGTACTCTGCCGACTAAAATCTCACTTTTCCCATCGTGGTAGTTATAAGCCGTATCTATGTAATCTACCCCATGGTCAATAGCATAACGGATCATCTCTGCGGCTTTTTGCTCATCAATATTTCCAACTTGGCTTGCCGGATCCGGATTTTCAATAGTTGGTAGTCGCATACATCCAAATCCCAACAATGAAACGTCAAAATCTAATTTTCCAAATTTTCTCCGCTGCAATCTTGACTCTCCCTTATTTCCTCATATTTATCCACTATTATTATTCTGTAATGATCAGTTAAATCCTGCTAAATTTCATAGTCTCGCATAACCAAACCCAAGCAGACTAATACTAACAAAAGCATTGTTTGCTTTTCACAACCACTGCATGTAAGACAAATAGATGCTGAAAGGGTGCTAAATTAACGTGAAGCGATTTATTCCTCAAAGAGTTTTCTTTGAACCAGACGCATTAAAATATCCTTTAGGCATAAAACTGCAGGAAAAATTCACAGAAATGAGCATTCCAATCGAATTTACTACTTCTCATAACCGGGTTACCGGTATTAAAGGTAATACTCCCAGAGAAAAATATATTCAAGCGAAGCAGAGTCTGGTAGTGGGAATACGGCGTACCCTAAAATTTGCCGCATGTAAACCCTCAGCTCATTACCAATTACCTTTAGCCACCAGCTGTCCTGGATTATGTGAGTATTGTTATCTACAAACCACCCTTGGACCAAAACCAATTGTGCGTGTTTATGTCAATCTAGATGAAATTCTGAACCAAACTCTGAAATACATTCAAGAAAGAGCACCAGACATAACAAAATTTGAAGGTTCAGCCACCTCTGACCCGGTAGCAGTCGAATATTTAACCGGATCATTAAAAAAAACTATTGAATTCTTTGCCCAACAAGAGCTAGGGCGATTTCGTTTTGTGACAAAGTTTAGCGATGTAGATGCTTTACTTAATGTTAACCATAACGAGCACACAGAAATCCGTTTTTCTCTTAATACCGACACCATCATTAATCAATATGAAAAAGCCACCGCTTCAATGAAAGCAAGGTTAGCTGCTGCAGGAAAAATTGCTAAAAACGGGTACCCTTTAGGATTTCTAATTGCACCAATTATCATATATGACGGATGGGAAAAAGATTATGAAATGCTAATAACCCAGCTTGCTGCTGTACTTCCCAAAAATATTAATCCTAGTTTTGAGTTAATTACACACCGCTTTACTGCTCGTGCCAAAAGTAATATTCAAAACATACATCCTGATTCTACTCTTCCCATGAATGAAAAGGAAAGACAGTTTAAATATGGTCAGTTTGGTTATGGCAAATATGTATACCCTAAGGATTCTATGGCAAAAATAAAAAGTTTCTTTTATCAGAGGTTAAAAGTACACTTTCCTGAATCAAAAATAGCCTATCTTGTATGATTCATATACGCTTCGAAGCAGTCTAGTAGATAGAATATTTTTTCCACTCTTCGTCGTCAAAGCGAAATTCTAATTTATAATTTGGCTCCTGCACTTGATATTTAGCATTTCCTATTTTAATCCACACATTTGAATAAAATTGATTAGCCCGTACAGTTCCGCCTTCATTAACTCTTGCAGTGGTTTTGACTCCGGTTTCAGTACCTAATACACCCACAGTAATTTTATTTTTTGCGCTTAATATACCACCTCTACAGTCACCGTTAACTTCAATTATACCTCCACTGGATAATCTGGAATTATACGCTAAAGGTCCTGATACAACTATGTCTCCTGTAGCCTCAATATGTGCATTTTGACAGTAGTTTAACAAGACATCCGCTTTAACTTGCAATTCATTTTGAATTTCCTGATGCAATTGCATGCAATCATGATAAAGTTGAGACACTTGATTATACGATTGCAATTCAAAAGAAAGTTCTTTGATTCTCCTAATTAAACTATCTTCATCACTTGGCAGCCTAGTTCCTAGCTCTTTTAACGCTTGAAAATTCTTATAAATATTAGGAAACTGATTTTCAGCAAGCTTTCTTAATAAATATCTTTCGCCTCTTGTTCTGCCTTCTTTTTTACTTTCCTTCATATATTCGCTAACCTGTATATAAGCACGCAGCAGCTTATTTAACAATGGATTTAAGCCGGATAAAACATTATTTATCTGCATAAATACTGTTTGATCTCCTCCAGCTTGAACATGTCCCCCAACTACCTTTTTATGAATAACAATATTTGCTCCGCTCACAATATTTGCATGAAAAACATTGCCTTTTATTTCAATATTTCCGTTAGCTCTAACATTTAAACCCTCGGTTACATCACCTAATATCATTACATCCCCTTTAAAATCAATATGACCGGTACTTAAATCAACATCTTTCCTAATTACTAACTGTGAAATAACCGATAGTGTCTGATCTCTGCCTCTGAGAAAAGGCCGCCCATCCACTGCTGCTACTGCAATCCTGCCTTCATCAATCAACTGCACACCTTTACCTACTTTTAAAGCCTGATTTTCTGGTTCCGGAGGGTCTGCCACTTCCCCAAATACAGTTCTTCCTGCCTGTCCGGGTACCGGCGGTGTCCAATAAGCCAACACTGTTCCTGCTTCAACCGAGTTAACTATTCCTCTATCATAAAAATCAATTTGATCCTTTTCATCCGCATACTCATCAAACAATCGCTCTTGAAAAGTACAGACATATTCAATTATACCATCCTTTGGTGGAACAATCGGTGTACCTTTGGCAATCACAACTTCAGAATCCTTCAAAGATTTACATGCCTTTATTAATCGCCAACGCAGAATAGGTACTTTAATTCCCATACCCTGTAATTCCTGATATACTTCTTGTGGATTAATCGGTTCTGGTAAAATGCCGCTTACTACTTCCGCATTTAATACTAATTTTTGGGTAGGTTCACAATCAACCAAACCATATTTTTGGCCAGCTTTAAATTTGGTAATTAGAATAACTTCAGTTTTATCCTTGGAAACAGTAATTTTAAAACTACTGTGTGGTGGTTCGTCAATAAGTGAAAATTCTAAAAGACTGCTATCAAAAATAACTGTTGGCTCTTTAATTTCGTTTTTATTATAAAAAAGCCGCACATGTGAACCAGATGAAATCATAGGCCACTTCCCATTACCCTGTGGATGTTGTAGTTTAATTACTCCCTCAGATATTTCCACTGTTCCATCTATATTAGGTTGTAACTTCTTTTGATTACTAATATTTTGATTTAGTTTCCTTTCCACGATCATTTCTTTGTACACACTCCTAATTAAAAAAGTATTTTAACTCGAGCCAAAACCAGTTAAAATACTTAATTGCAACTGGCTGGCAGTACACCATTAAGTGTTTAGCCCCTTCAGCTTTGCGTCCTTAGATTTCTCTAAGTTTGCCTATGAATATATTATATTTACATTTCCAAAGCTAATTTAACATATTTCTAAATTTATTATATGCTAAACGAACATAATAGTCAAATTAACCTAATCCGTATTTATCATACTTAATGCTGGTAAAAGCAGTATAAATCTAAACTCCTCTATTACACTAATTTTACCAAAACAAACCATTTATTTTGGCAGGGTTTTATACCTTATAATCGAAGTATGACAAGGTAAAAAATATCATCCAAGCTAAATTCATCGCATAGTCGAAGCAGCTGTAGATTGAAAGAAGGAGAACATTGAGAGATAATCTATACAAACGCATTATATTACTAGCTACCCCCTTAGCTCTGCAGAGTATGGTAAGTTTTTCGGTTGGTCTTGCAGATAACTTAATGGTAGGATCATTAGGTGAATTAGCTTTATCCGGAGTTTATGTTGCCAACCAAATTCAAAATATGCTGCATATGCTTGTCGCCGGCATAGAAGCTTCTATGCTGGTTCTAGCCACACAATACTGGGGTAAAAGAGATATAAAAAATACCAAGGCAATCATTGGAATATCATTGAAGTTTAGTTTAGCAGTAAGTATGGCGATTTTTTTGGCGACTCTGCTATACCCGGAGCAGATATTGCGTCTATTTACTAATGAACAAGATGTGATCACAGAAGGAATGAAATATTTATCCATTATCCGCTTTACCTATATCCTTTTTTGTGTTAACCAGGTAATGATTTCAGCAATGCGTTGTGTAGAACAAGTTCGGATTGGATTGGTTGTATCTATAACCACTTTTGTGGTTAATGTTAGTCTTAACTGAATTTTAATCTTCGGTAACCTTGGGGCACCGGCTTTAGGTCTTAAGGGAGCAGCTATTGCTACCTTAATTGCGAGAATCGTGGAAACCCCTATTTTAATAATTTACTTGCGATTTATTGACAAAAAACTGCATATTCGTTTTCGCGATTTAGTCGAAACTAATGCAGGTTTAGTTAAAGACTTCTTTAAATATGGTTTCCCTGTAATTTTTGGGGATATTTTGTGGGGCATTAATCTAGCAGTACAAGGTGCAGTTATGGGTCGTCTCGGTGCAACAGCCTTAGCTGCCGCTTCCATTGCGAATGTGGTGTTTTCTATGGTAGCTGTAGGTGTATATGGTACTTCAGGAGCTTCCGCAGTAATCATCGGACAAACTGTAGGTGCTAGAGATTATAAAAAACTGAAACTGTATACTAAGCAGCTCCAAATTGTCTTCTTAGTCGTAGGAGTTATTTCCGGCTTAACCCTTTATTGTACTAAAGACTATATTTTGATGCTGTATAACTTGTCTGATGAGGCTATTGAAATGACCAGACAATTCTTAAATATCCTTTCAGTTACTATTGTAGGTACATCATACCAAATGTCGTCCTTAACAGGAATAGTCCGACCCGGTGGTTCAACTCGCTTTGTATTAATTAATGACTCAATATTTGCATGGGGTGTGGCAGTTCCTTCAGCCCTGATTGCTGCCTTTGTATTTAAAGCCCCTCCACCGGTGGTCTTTGCCTGTCAAAAATGCGATCAGATTTTAAAATGTGCGGTTGCAGTAGTAACCGTAAACCGGTTTAAATGGGTAAGAAACCTTACTCATGAACCAAGTGCCTTAGATTAAAAATTGGAGGTTGAAGTTATGCACAACTAAGATATCTTTGTTAAAATCTAAAGCCTAAACCAAAGCGAAAACTGCTTTCCCAATTATGCTCCAATATATAACCTAAATGAATTACCAGGTTATTACGGTTAAGCCAAACATTTGCACCTACTGATTCCCATTGGAGATCTTTGTACATCAAATTCAAGGTGGCTGTTAAATCTTGACTTAACACCAATCTCAATAAACCGTCATACTGTTGGTCCAAAAGCCGAGCATCTACGCCTACCGCCAATGATTCTGTAAGATACACAGTTCCACCAATTGAAAAATTGCTGCGCTCTTTGATTTCATCCCAGCTAGCAATGGGCACATCGTGAATTCCAATGCGACCAACAACCCGTCTGCCATATGAAACGCCCAGATCAAGCAACCACTCAGAAGACGGGCTTGTGACTCGGTGAACAGCAAGACCCAATCCAATATTACCTAGCTCCTTGGTGCCAATAAAGGAAAAGACTTTGGCATCATCTTCCCGATTAGCCTGTAGAATAAAGGCTCCATGACCTTTAGCATATTCATCGTATTCAGCGTAGGAAACTAGGAATTTCTCATTTGTTGCGTCGTAAGCCCCATAGATCAGCTTAACATTTCCCATTTCCGATAGAAACAAAGGATTGTTCAAACTTCGATCGGGAGTCATCGCAAATACCTGAACCGAAAACAGAAAAAACGCAATAATCATTGTTGCCAGCAAATTCCGTGCTTTTTTCACGGACTACACCTCGCTTTCTATTATGTGGGGAGTGATCATGATTATTACTTCTGTCTCGCTGCTTTCAATCCTTTCTGAGCGGAATAATTTACCAATTAAAGGTATGTCACCTAATAAAGGAATTTTTCCGATGCTACTGCTCTCAAACTTATTTACTAAACCTCCAAGGACAAACGTTTCACCATCCTGCACCCTTACCGTAGTTTTAGCCCGCCGGCTCGATACAATAGGATATCCATCTTGATTAAATCCGGTTATTTGACTTACTTCTGGTTCCACTTTCACCGTAACATCACCCAATGGTGATATCTGCGGAAGGAAATTCAGTGTAACACCACTCTGAATTATAACTCTTTGCTTCGTTAAACCCCCGGTTGATGACTGAGTTTCCACAATATATGATTGTTCTTGTCCTAAGAAGATATCAGCCTGATGTCCATCCAGGGCAACAATTCTCGGATTGGCATGTATTTTGGCTTTACCTTGCTCTACCATTGGCTTTAGAGAAAGAAGAAATGATGTAATCCCTGCCGGATAATTATAAGCAATCGCAGATTTTGCCCGAAGGGCAGAAACCACAAACTCCAACCCTCCAGATGAAGGATCTCCTTTTTCCTTTTTGCCCGACCACTGCCATTCTGTACCCAATTCCCTTCTGGCATCGTCAGTAAGTTCTATGACTAGAACCTCCAAGATGACCTGACGAATTGGTGTATCAATCCGGGAAATATCTTGAGAAATACGCTCAATCATCTCCGGTGATCCTGTTACCACTAAAGTATTAAGGGTATTGTCAACTTTAACAAATGGTTTGTAGAAGTCAGACAGCAGCTTAGCTACTGTTTCTGCAGTTACAAAATTTGTTTTACATACGAAAGTCTCACTTAAGAGACTGAATGTAGGGTTATTAACATTCGCCGCACCAACTAGGTAATACCCATCTGACATATATCGATAGGTGTATCCAAAGGGTACACAGATCCTTCCCAGAGCGTCTTCCAAGGGAATATCCTCAAACTCCATTGTAATAAAACCTCCAACAGAACTATCAGCAATAATGGGAACCCCTGAAATAACCGATAGATTACTAAGAGCATCAAGAATATAAATATCATAATACACATCAGACACCAAAACATTATCAAACTCTGCAATTGCAGGAACTACAACCATTAACAGCAGTACCCCAACAACAACCAAGCTTCTCAGCAATTTACTCATCTTGCCCTTCGCCTCCTTCTATTCTAAAAGGTAATTGCGTAAGTGCCGGTTCATCGCCGCCGTAATCAGCACGAATCGCGATTTCATATTCTCCCGGTTCCAATGATGTGGGAATCTGGAAACTAAAGCCCCGTTTAGTACTGGGAAGAACCGGGTTTATACTCATTGGCAGCGAGATTGATGAAATTCCCTCTGTTTGCCTGGGTACCACTCTACCGGTTTCTTCATCAATATAACCTTCATACACTCTTCTAAGAACAAAGTCTAGACCCACATTAACATGATAGTTGCCGTCATTAGTAAACAAAACGTCACAATAGATAAATTCCTGTTCTTGTTCAATGTTGACTACCTCTACCTTGCCAGACTTTATTATCTTTTCACCAACAAAGACAAGAATACTAGAACCGGTCTTTGTTGTTCCTGCCTCGCTTTTGGAAGTTAATATAAGGTCAGCATAGTACCCGCCATCTGTATCTTTTGGTGGACGAATCAGCAAACGAACCCGCCTGGTTCTCCCAGGTTCTATACTGAAACTGGATGGATTAATCGTTATCCAATCCGGTGCTTCTCCCCGTTCCTCTTCTGTTAATAATTCACCTAAGATGGAAAACTCAAGCGGCATAATTTCAGTGTCCACCTCAATCGGATCTAAACCTTTATTACTGATTTCGAGTATCGTTGAGTTAAGTGCACCTGGTCTTACCGCAACATCAATCTTTTCAGGTTCCACGGTAAACCGAGATAGAGGAACCGCACTTTGTTCCTGAGCATCGATTGCAGATTCAGTTATCGAAAATTCAATTTCACTGACTGCCGGGCGCTGCCCGCCGTACTCTATAACAGCTCTGGCAATATAATCTCCTGGTAACAGTCCTCTTTTAGTAACAGATTGTAGTGCCACTGTGTTCTCAGGAAGAATAATTCCTCTTCCTCCACCAATCGGAAAGCGTGCAACCGTTCTACCTTCTGCTGTTTGAAGCAAGACGGAACCTTGAGTTATGATGTGCACGTTACCTACATTTGTTACCTCTGCCGAATATACAAGAGCATTATCGCCAACCTGCTGCCTAATCCTCGGCAAAGCACTAGAAGGTTGAACTGAAAAACGTGAAATGTACGCTTCTTTTCTAGCCGCACTCCCGGTGATTTCTAACTCAATGAAACTTGCCATACGATACACGAAGGGAGCAGTTGATTCAGCTAGAGAACTAATATCTTCTTTAGGAGATATAACTATTGCTCCGTACCTTCCACCTGATACACCTCGTGGTACTGTTATGGTAACGCTTATTCGTCTTTCACTTGCAGGAGGAATAGTAATAATTTCAGGTTCGAAACTCACCCATTCAGCTAAAGAGAAAGCACTTGACCCGGCCTCAAGCAAATTATAAACACCATTTAGGTTTTCAAAGACATCAGCTACCGATACAGCTAAAGTGATCGGCTCAAAACCATCATCGTTTTGAACATTTACAGTATATGAAATGGAAGAACCAGGACTAACAGCGCGCTCAATCAAGAGAGGATCAATACCCAAACTTTGTGAACTGACCGGCTGAATTATCCTTAGGACAAAAAAAGCACAGAGTATGCACAAGATACGTAATCGCAAACGCATTTGATCTCACTTCCTTAAGCAAGGTTTCTCCGACGCTTAGAACCAAATCTAAGACGGAACCTACCCAAGAAAAATCCTGGGTAGGTTTGTTTTTAGCATTACAGGCTCATTTATCCCGAATGCTAATTATTGTGCTCCATCACCTAGGCCTGTATAGCCGTTATCGACAGAAAAATATGTCCAGTCAAAGCCGCCTGACTCATCATCAACCCATACAGCTTGATTATCAAGTGTCAGCGTAATAAAGCCACTCATAGTGTAGAGCCCAGGCGAGTTACACTCAACAACATTAATCTCGTTCCATAGTTTCCAATTGAAACCAGCATGGAGGGCAGTATTGTCCTCAAAAACAAATTCAGTTAAACTGCCAGCATCTTCCCATGAAATTCTCCCATGATCTGAACCCTGACTGTATCCAAACCGCATTGTAATTGTATCATTCGTACCCTGCTCATTTGAATCCCGCTTTAGGTTATCGAAACCCGTGAAGGAAAGTGTCACTTGCCCATTACTCTGTAATCTCCCTGCAATGCAGTCTGCATAGTAGATACCAGGTTTCTTTACATACCATTCCCACCCATTAAAGTCTAATTTCCAATGAGCCCACTGAGCTACAAACGCCCGCACATCTACATTAACAGTTCTCGGAGTGATGTTACATTTCTCGTCCATGCCCTCCCCAACTCTAAAGACAATAGCTTCAGTAGCAACACTGCCATCTTCGTTAAATACGTCCTCCCAAGCACCACCAGTAGCACCTTCAATAGGTTCTGCACTAGCAACAGCGGCGAACGCTCCGATTACCAGTAGACCAACAAGCAACATCAAAGAAAGCTTCTTCATTTATCATTCTCCTTTGTTTTTTCTAATTTATTACTCGCAAATTGCTAATTGGCTATTAACCAAAGTAAAAGTAATCACCCCCGTATCTTGATATGTACCGACACTTTGCGTGCCTAGCACAACCCTCTGCCACATGCTGAATGCAGCATCATTTACAGCAGAAGCTTTTAAACCCAGCTCAGTATTGTTCAAATTCTCAGGAATAATCCAATGTCCCGGATTCGATTCGTCTCCCAGTGAATAGAAGACCGGAATCTGTTGAGAATTATCTGACTCTAGATTGTTAAAGCCGTCAAAAGTCACTGCTACTTCCACTTTCTTTCTTCCCTTAACTTTTACTACAGCGTCAAATGCCTTAACATAGTAATCTCCTGGTTTACGGATAAACCAATCAACACCAGGCGCAGACATCTCAACAGAAATTGAAACCGGCGGCTTGTCACAGACATTGACTCTAATTCTTTTACCTGTTAAAGAATACTTGCCTTTGCCAGGCTGACATTTATACCTGTACTTCAATACTCCTGTAGAGTTTAGAGTGTATAGTTTGCATTCGTTATATTGCTGTTTGCCTGAAGGATTTTTCCTTGTAGCCAAAGTAAGTGTTATTTCAGCTGTTTGACCTGGCTCGAGCTTGAAATTAGTCCAACTAAAACCGTAATTATTATCTGTATCAAGATTGACATTACCTTGTGACTGATCATCCACAATTGTCGAAAAACTAATACTCCATGATTCAATCGCCAATTGTCCTCCATAATTATCCTTCACTTCTTCCACAAACATCTCTTTACTGGAATTATTAGTGACTTTATATGTAAACTGCCATTTTGCGATGGTATTTTTATGCATTAGAGAAAACCATTTGTTTTTTGCATCCCAAACCATATCCACCAAATTAGGATCGTCAAAAGGAATGGCTGTAACCTTCAAGCTAAATATGCCATTTCTACTGACATACTCACATGTATTGTCAGGCAGCCCAGGGGATTCATTCATGGAAGAAAGAGTAGTAATAGTGGCATAGGTATCTTCAACACTCAAGTCCTCAAAGTCAATGATTGCAGTTCCAGTAATTGAATAATTTGCTCCCATATTACTAAAAAAGCCATCATCCGCTTCTATCCTATCTATAGAAGCCCAAAAACCACCATGATCTATAATCCATTGCCCTGTTTCTTCCTCAAGACGATAAACATCTCCATAACCATACTCTGCAGATACTACTGATATTAAAACAAAGCACATAAGAAACACAGCTGACATAGTCAACAGCAAATAATTCCACGATCTACGCGGCATAACTACTCCTCCTTGCTTATGCTATACAAACCGCCTAATGTAAAACGGTTTCTCTCCCTTCGGATTTTATGCCATTAAACTGCTTATTATTCATAATTTTCTTAGAACTTTTTCCGATACACTGACAAGAAAATAATACCACTCAGTAATCAAATTATAGTCAAACATATCTAATATTTTAATCAAATTTTAGTCTTTTAGAGAATCAGGCACAACATCTTTGAAATAAACCTTAAGCAAACTTCACCTTATAATAATAAAAGCTTGAAAACCTCTACTTTAAAGGGTTTCCAAGCTTTTCATCTTATCAAACTGTTAAAAATGAGAAATTAAACTAAGCTACAAACTGCAGTCTTCTCTCTGCTTATGAAATTTCCGCAGCAATCTATAGATAGACGGTCCAATTAGTAATGCCAGTAACACAAAGGCGATTTCAATTGCTAAAATAATGGACGAATTAAATATGCGGCTAAGTAAGTTTAAGCCACCTCCGGCAATAATTGTGACTATAATCATAATAATAACAGCTTTAGCAGTATCCTTTATTCCAAGTTCTTTAAACAGTACAGCAAAAGTTGCCACACAAGGAAAATATAATGTAAGCACAACAACAGCTGTAACCATCTGCATATTATTAAGACCGATTGGCTCTAAAAGGGCGACTGCAGCATCTTTTCTTACAATTCCAATAATCAGCGTCGCTACTGTTTCTTCAGGCAGTCCAAACACTCCTGTTATTAATGGTGAGAAAATTCTACCAATCCAAGCTATGACACCGGAAACATGAAAGAGATTTATCAGTAAAATACCGCCTAATACATAAGGTATTGCCTCTTTTAAAAAGCATTTTATCCGCATCCACAGCTTCTTTGACTGAGTCTTCATATTAGGAAGTCTATAGGGGGGAATCTCAAGCAAAAGCGTAGGTGTTGAACCCTCGACCACCCTATTTAGAAATAAACCGATAATAGTCCATACACTCAATAACGTCATAAATACCAATGCAATGTAAACCCCACCCCGGCTTCCAACTGCTTTCATAATTAATGAGGTTTGAGCCATACAGGGAATTGTAGTACAGGTCATAACAGCAGTGATGAAACGCTCTCTTTTAGTCTCAAGATTCCTAGTTGCCAGCACGCCTGGAACATTACAGCCGCAGCCTAGAAGCATAGGTATGACCGAATAGCCGTGCAGACCAATCCTGTGCAGTAATCGATCGAGAATTACAGCAACTCTGGGTAAATATCCGAGATCTTCCAAAAACCCAAATATAAGATAGAAAATAACAATATAAGGCAGCACAATGCCAAAGGCTACAAATACTCCGGTTGTCAAAACTCCCATAGCTGCTTCGTAATTAATTTGACCGCCGTTTAAATCACCGATAAGCAGAGCATGGAGCAGCCCCTCGCCTCCAAGTAAATTACTCAAAGCAAGAATTACCGGAGTATAGACTAAATCGAATAGTTTGGCTATATACTCGCTTAAATTTTCGCCTACAGAAATAATTATTTTAAAAACCAGCAGTAGTATGCTGACAGCAATAATTGGTCCATAAAAAGGATGAAGAGACAAGTCCTGCAGTTTTTCAATAAAAGTGTAATGTCTGTGAGAAAGATTTTGCACCTGCCTTACAATGCTGGCGATTGTTTCCCATCTATCTGCAGCAGAAAGACTAAGAGCTTTTGGCGGTTTGGCAGTAAGACATTTCTCGGGAAGAATACTCAAACCTTCCCCGGTTACACCGTTTGAAGTAATAACAGGAATTTTTAGAATTTCCTCTAGTTTCTCAACATCTACTGCAATCCCTTTGCGTACAGCATCATCCCACATATTGAGTACCAGTACCATTGGTTTTTTGTATTCCATCAGCTGTAAGGTAAGGTGCAGATTTCGTTCAAGATTGGTTGCATCAACAACATTTACTAAAATGTCTCCTACTTTAATCATATCTACTGCCACTTTTTCGGATTGAGCCTTAGGATCCAGTTGATAAGTGCCGGGAACATCAATAATTTCATATGGTTTATCCCGATAAGTCATATAACCTCGAGCGATCTCTACTGTAGTTCCCGGATAGTTTGATGTAGTTACATTGATGCCTGTAAGATGGCTGAATATAGCACTTTTTCCTACATTTGGATTACCAATGAGCAAAATTTTCACGATCAATCAACCTCCACAAGAATACGCGTTGCCATACCATAACCAATTGCGATATCAGTGTTTCCTACCGAAACTATGACAGGACCGGAACCAATTAACCTACTCTTCTTCACAATTTTAACTCCCGGTTGAATACCTAGAGCTCCCAGCTTGCTACATATAGCCCTACCTCCGTTAATTGCTATAACTGTACCGGACTGTGAGTTTTTCATCTTGGATAGCGGTAATCTTGTTTTGACTGTCATTTTTCTACCTCATTCTAACTTTGTGATTTGTTTTGTGCGATATTGATAATCATTTTCAGTGCAATACTAAAAAAATAACACACATAATTATTATATCATTGATAAATGCTATATTCTATGTTTAGGATGGCTATTCCTGCAGATGATTGTTGAACTTGATTTTTTCACGTGGATCTAACAAGAAGGAACCGATGATTAATCAACCGGTTCCTTCTTCTCACCTATTACAAGTATGCTATCAGCCGCTAAGCATATTACCCTATAAAATAAATTTTCCTTCTCTAGTAAATCGCAAATAAAAAAGAGCTAAAAAAACTAGCTCTCTAATTAACCTGGAAGTCCTTGGTTTCCAATCTCTAAGTCTCTTAAGTCAAAGTGGCGGTTGTCATGTCCTCGATAGATAATTGCAAATTCTGCCCAACTAATCGGTTTTTCCAGTGCCGAATCCGTGTCTTAGCACTCTAGAGAAGTGTAACTCGTAGACAATACTTGCTTACTCCTTCTACCAGCATAAACAGCGGAAAATTGTCATGCCTCTAAATACGTAATACAATAGGCATGCAACTAAAACAACTACCGTTAGTGCAAACGTATCCACGATCACGAATTTGACAATGCTGACCTCCTGATGAACACCAGCGATTTCCCCATCTATATGGATGATATTTATAGTCAACCGCAATTTTTCCGTAGTTTTTGTGAACGCCAGTTGATATTAGCAAATTAGATGCACTTGGTAGTAAGCTGCTATAGTGGCTCTTTGTACCATGGTGCTGTACTTTGATAGCTTTATAGTGTTTCTCATATCTGCTACTAAGAAATTTATCAATTATGTCAGTAGTTATATCACCATTCATCAAAATTTTTCTATTGGAATCATGAAAAACAATACTAGTAGAATTGTTGCAAATAGTAAAAAGTTGGCCGAAGTCTTTCTTCCCAAGAGGAACGTTATTCGGCCATTCAACAGTCAACTCATCAAGTTGCCTAACTAAACCTGAGAGTTCTTCACTTAGTTCGTATAAATATGCTCCGTCTTTCTCACTTTCAGAAATAGATATGAACCACCGATTAAATCTATCTGTAATTGCGTTCTTAATCTCGTGAAAATCCGCTAAATCTTCAGTAGCTGAATTCAAAACCTGAACAACTTTTTCAACGAATTTGTCAAATGAATAACACCGATCCGGCCATAAGACCGAAAAAAGATTGCCCGCTTGGTTGAAAGTAAAACCTGTACTGACGCATTGAACAGCACTTAAATTGCAAATTTCTGCTAACCAACTTGGATGTTTCAATATAGAGCTGGCTGTCTTCAGACTTAGACTCTTTTTCGAAAAGAAAGTGTAAGCATAAACAGCCATCTCTAGAAAAAGAGGTTTCCCACTTGAATTGACAAAATATAAATAGGGGATAAATACACGCTCAAAAGAGTCTGAGTTTCCTGCATTTTTTGCAAGATGTTTGAATCCACTAATGTGGCCATGGTGAAAATGGGTAATAATAGCTGTCCTCTTAGTAAAAAGGCGCCGGGAGTAATTCAGCAGATCGGCAGAGAAATCGCTCATTGAAAACGTATGGCAGGGATATGCACTCGACCCGCAGTCGACCCATAATAATTCCTCTGAATTGCACAACCAAAAACAATCACCGAATCCAACATTATGCATCACCACAAGCATGAAAAGCTGCCCCCAGTAAATTCTGATTAATCGAGTGAATAGCTTTAACCAACCATTGATTACTTGGTTCAAACATGAGTCTGTAGTCCATGGATTATCCCATATCAATTCTATAAACGTACTAACCTCACACTAAGGTTGTCAAGCCGCATCCTTTTTGGACGATGATACTTGGATTGCTCACCATATAAGTTGTCCTGCTAAACGGGCATATCAACACTAGGCAACACCAGAAACATTCATTCTGCCTAATCCCACCTTCGACCCCAAACAGAAAACTTTCAACCAGGGTTTCTTGGCCTCTAAATGCTTGGGGTCGACGCTTGGGTATCATTACTAATCACATCTGTAGCTACCGATACATCCCTTGCTCAAAAAA
>JAAZMN010000165.1 GCA_012798795.1 Bacillota bacterium
GCACTGCGCATTGCTGTTAACGATGAGCTTAAGGTCTTACAAGAAGCACTGCATAAGGCAGTAGATTTTCTTAAGCCTGAGGGCAGACTATGTGTAATTTCTTTTCACTCATTAGAAGACCGAATTGTCAAAACAGCTTTTAAAGAATTGAGCAGTTCATGTATTTGTCCTCCCGGACTTCCGATTTGCGGATGTAACAAGCAAGAATTAATTAAGATCATCACACGAAAACCACTTGTGCCCGATAGGGCTGAGATAAGTAAGAATCCTAGAGCAAGAAGTGCAAAATTGCGAGTGTGTGAACGCTTACATAAGGAGGAAGTGTGAATTATGGAACCTGCATATAAGTTTGACTATCAGGTTGATTTGGAATCCAAAAAAAGATATGTCGCCAAAAACAAAAGCAGGCACAGAAGAGTTCCCGCTCCGGTATTGATTTGTGTTGCGGCCGTTCTTTTTGTTTCATGTGCTATTTTCTATATTGGCCAACAGGTTACATCCATGCATTTAAATATTTGTATTAATAATTATGAAGAAAGATTAGCTGAACTTAAGCAAGAACAAGGGTATTTAATAATCGAACTTGAACAAGTCAGTCGTTTAGAATACATTGAAGCAGTAGCGCGTAGGGATATGGGAATGGTCGATCCAGTCAATGCTGAGATGCTGGTGATGAATGCAAAAGATGCAGTTGGCAGCGAAGGAAAAGGTTGGGTTGCTGTCGAAGAAGACAAGAATAATAATCTGTTTATGACTGTTGCAAACTGGCTAAATAAATGGCTGCCAACTGGAGGAGTTGAAGCAGGAAGAATTGGACAGTAAAAAAAGATTTCATCGAAGAACAGCACTTTTATTTATTATATTTGGTTTAATTTCGACAGCACTAATCGGAAGGTTAGTGTATTTGCAGCTGTATGACAAAGCCAGGTACACTACTTTAGCCCACGCCCAACGCATTCAGCCTACAGTAATTGATGCTCAGCGGGGCAATATTTATGATCGCAGCTTCAATCTGCTTGCCAAAAGTATAGATGCTTACTCAATTCATGTAATTCCCAGTCAAAATCGGGATGTAACTGCGGCTGCTGAACAACTGGCATTATATTTACCGATTAAGGCTGAAGAGATTAAGGCTTTATTTGAAAAGCATCAGGCTACTCAGACTAATTTTTGGTTAGCACGAAAATTGTCATTAGAAACAGCTGCTGAAATTGGGGCTTTAAATATCCCGGGAATTAAATTAATAACCAGACCTCAGAGATTTTATCCCAAGGGAACCCTAGCAGCCCATGTATTAGGGATTGCCGGAATAGATAATCAAGGATTGGAAGGAATTGAATTTTTCTATGATCACGTTTTAGCCGGAATTCCCGGCAGATTAGAACAGGAAAAAGATGCAGTTCAAAGACAGATACCGGGCGGGGTGGAAAACCTTACTCCACCTCAAAATGGGCATGATTTGGTGCTGACTATAGATTCTGTTATCCAATATATTGCTGAAAGAGAATTAAAGGATGTAATCAGTACTACTAAAAGTAATGCAGGCGTTATATTAATTATTAAACCTACTACAGGTGAAATACTTGCCAATGCTGTTTATCCTACCTTTAACCCCAATAATTATCAAGCTTACGACTCTCGCTGCTTTCGCAATATTGCAGTTACGGATCAGTATGAGCCTGGCTCTACTTTTAAAGTTCTTACTGCAGCTTCTGCTTTAGATTCGGGAATTGTGGATGCCGAAAGAGAATTTTACAGCGGGCCTTCATGGTCTGTTAACGGAGGCGTTATACGAAGCTCTAATATTTACGGATATGGTAAAATTTCTTTTCTCACTGCACTGCAAAAGTCTGATAATATTACGTTTGCTCAAATTGCTGTTGAGATGGGACCAGAACGGTTTTATTCATATTTAACTGATTTTGGATTTGGTAAGAAAACGGGTATTGATTTTCCAGGCGAAGCGGTGGGTATCTTACCACAGCCTAGGGAAACAATACATGCAGAAACTCTGCGATGGGCAAACATTGGTTTTGGCCAGGGTATCGCAGTTACGCCTTTACAGCTGTTAATGGCTGTTGGTGCTGTGGCTAATGAAGGTAAGTTGATGCGTCCATATTATGTAGCAGAAATACGCGATGAATACGGAAAAATTCTTCAAAAAACTGAGCCGGAAATTATGGCACAGCCAATAGCTGAAAAAACAGCAAAACTGCTTACTAACTATCTTGAATCTGCAGTAGTAAACGGTTCTGGTAATCGGGCTCAGATTATCGGAATTGAGGTTGCAGGCAAGACAGGGACTGCTCAAGTTCCAGATAAAGGTGGATATGGCGATGAGAGAATTGCTTCATTTGTGGGATATGCCCCTGCAAATAAGCCTGAGGTAGCTGTTTTGGTAGTGTTGTATAGTCCGCAGACTGAAGTTTGTTATGGCGGTGTTTTGGCTGCTCCAGTATTTCAAACTGTGGTGGAGCAGACACTGGATTATCTTGGTGTGGAAAGACGTCAATTAACTGATGGTAGAACGTCAATGTCAGTGGTTCCTAATGTTCGTAATTTCCCTGTTGCTGAAGCCAAGCTAATATTGGCGGAGCATGATTTACAGGCGAGTTATCAAAATACCGGAAAAATTGTCAGAGATCAAATTCCCAGTCCTGGCAGCAGGGTTATGCCCTATACAACAGTAAATCTTTTCTTTTTTGAAGATGAAGATACTACTCTTATCAAAGTCCCAGATGTTCTAAATCGGAGTATGCGTGATGTTTCAGTTTTACTTACTGAAGTCGGATTACAGTTGCGCCCGGTTGGAAGCGGAATGGCCGTTAGTCAAACTCCTAAAGCAGGTTTTTTAGTACCGGAAGGTTCGGTGATTGAAGTTGAATTCCTACCATAGATTAGAATAACAGGAAAACTTAAGGCGGGAAAAATATATGCGCATTTTGCAATTAGTTGAAAATATAAAGTGTGAAGTTTTAGGCTCCGATACTATTATTACTGGACTGAGCTGTGACTCCCGGTTAGTAAATGAGGGTGAGGTATTCTTTGCTATTTCGGGACTAAAGTTTGACGGGCATGACTATGTTGAAGAAGCAGTAAAAAATGGAGCTGTGGCAGTTGTGGTTGAAAAAACTCAGAATGTGGCTCCAAATATTACACAAATAGTCGTGGAAAACACTCGTGTAGCTATGGGAGAAATGGCAGCTGCTTATTATCAGTATCCTTCA
>JAAZMN010000166.1 GCA_012798795.1 Bacillota bacterium
TACGATTACCCCTAAAATAGTGACAATCCAGCTAGTTGTATTGCCGTTCACCTTAATCACCTCCATTAGTTAATTTTCCTAGTTTTAACGATTTCATGCAAAAATAATCAATTAAGTCATTATAATTAGGTAAAAAATATTATGTAAAAATAGCAAATTAAAGAAGGATATTAGTTTAAGATGTCTAATAATGAAATTATACTCTCATTAAAACGTTTTAAATTGAAAAAGCAGTTTTGGAGGAAATAGTTGAAAGAGAAAAGTATTTCGCGAAAGAACAAAAAGAGAAAGGTAACCATTGAAGATGTAGCACGTCATCTTGATATTTCTAAAGCTACTGTTTCTTTGGCATTGAACAATAGCCCCTTAGTAGCAAAAACGACTAAGATTCGAGTTGTAGAGGCTGCTGAAGAATTGGGTTATTGGCCTAATTATTTTGCCGCTTGTCTATCACAAGGCAGCTCAGCTACGATTGGCTTATATATATTGGAAGGCGAAACTCGGTCTTGTCGTTGGACACTGCCTTCTAGCTGGATGTTTTACCATCCTATAATGAAGGGAGTAACAACTCAACTGTCTAAGAAAGGTTATCGATTGCAGTTAGAGGTAGTTACTATAGAACAATTATCGAAGGAGCAGGGAATTGCCAAAACAGTGCAAGAGGGAGCCTTGGATGGTATTTTACTTGTTGTGCAAGATGACATCTGTTATGATTTT
This sequence comes from Bacillota bacterium, assembly GCA_012798795.1. Classification (GTDB taxonomy): domain Bacteria; phylum Bacillota; class Limnochordia; order Darwinibacteriales; family DTU012; genus JAAZMN01. Next base: position 718 of record JAAZMN010000166.1, read on the forward strand.
GTAAATGTCGCTATAGAAATGGAGTTTCCCCTCGTCGTTTTAAATGCTAGAATTCCGCAAGATGTCAGCTCTGTTAAGATCGATAATGAAGAGGGAGCTAAGAAGGTAGTAGAGTATCTGCTCGGGTTAGGTCATAAAAAGATAGGCTATATTAGTGGTCCTGTCATGGATATAAATGCTATCGAAAGACGTAAAGGCTTTCTCAATGCCATTGAAGCGGCTGGTTTGCGGGTTAGAGATGAGTATCTTAAATGCGGTGATTGGAAGGTTCAATCAGGAGAGATGCTTGCTAAGGAATTAGCCGCTCTTAAAGACCCTCCTAGTGCAATTTTCTGTGCTAATGATCACATGGCAGTAGGTGCCATTAGAGCTTTAAAAGCTTTAGGATTTAAGATTCCTGACAATATCTCGATTGTAGGGTATGACGACACAGAATTGTGCAAAATTGTCACTCCTAGTGTAACAACTGTTAGGCAATCTCTGGAAGTAATGGGTGAGATCGGTGCTCAAGATGTGTTGCGCCAGATTCAAGACGGAGTTTCATTGATTCGTCACACTAACCTTGAGCCGGAATTGGTCATACGGGAATCCACCGCCGAATATTCTGAGATGAGCTTTGGATATACTGTTTCTAGTTAATCAATAGCTATTACAAGACATACAGTTAGTTTTTTTAAAACGATTTAAACCGGTTTAAAATCAATGTGTATTCCCCCCAAAAAATCTACACTTGGTTTACCTTTGAGAATGAACCGCTAGGATAATTTGGAAGTCACAAAAAAGATAAAGATAGGATGTGATTATTTGTGTCAATGACTGTAAATATCACTAATGCGTCAGCGCCAATAATTGAAATTCCAACTCACGCTTTCACTCTAAAATCCGAGATCTACGAACGGCGGCTAAGTAAATTGCGTAAGAGAATGGCTAAGATGGGTCTTGATGCTATTGCAATTTATGCCGATAGGGAACATACAGCAAATTTTTCATACATTACAGGTTTTGGCCCTCGATTTGAAGAAAGTTTATTGCTCATTTTACCATCTGGTAAACCAAAGGTTCTTTTAGGAACAGAGAATCTTAATATGGTAGATTATGCCGGTATCGATTTAGAAGGAATCCATTTTCCGAGTTTCGGCTTAATTGGTCAGCCAAGAGAAAATACCCTATCTCTGAAATGCATACTTAAAAGTGCAGGACTGGAGCGGGGAATGTCCGTGGGAACTGTTGGTTGGAAGTACTATTCTGAGGTAGATGGTTGTCCATCGGATTCCATTGAGATACCGCACTTTCTGGTAGAAGCTCTTGTAGATGCTGTAGGAGATACACACCGAGTTAAGAATGTTACTCATATTTTCATGTCACCCATTGATGGCCTTCGTACACGATTAGAGCCAGAGCAGGTTATTGTTTTTGAATACGCAGCCTGCCTTGTTTCTAAGTCCATGATGAATTTGATGGATTCTGTTGAAGTTGGTATATCCGAAATGGAACTAGGAAGTAAGTTACAGAGTATGGGTATGCCGCTTTCAGCTCATCCCATGGTTTCAGTTGGTGATAAAGCAAGGTTCGGTCTCACTAGTCCATCCGCTAGAAAAGCCCAACTTGGCGACTTTTTGACAAGTGCTTTCGGAATTGAAGGGGCTTTATGCTGTAGAGCAGCATATATTGCCCGCTCTGAAAAGGACATTAGTGCTGAGGGTTGGCTGGAAAATATCGCTTTCCGCTATTTCCGGACAGCTGTAGAATGGTATGAGTCTATAGGAATAGGTGTAGAAGGTGGCCAAATTTTTGACATGGTTGAAACTCGTTTACCCCGGTCAAAGTTTGGTTGGGTACTTAATCCAGGACACTTGATTGCTGCTGATGAATGGGTTTCAACTCCTTTTATGGACAATTCTCGCGTGAAGCTGCAGAGCGGAAACTATATGCAATTTGATTTAATTATCTCTCCGAAAGAGCCGTATTTTGGTGCGAATTTAGAAGATGGTATTGTTCTTGCTGACCAAGCATTAAGAGATGAAATAAGAAGCTTGAGTCCTCAAACATGGAGACGCTTCGAAAGACGTAGAGAATACATTAGCCGGATCTTAGGTATCCAATTACGGGAAGAAGTACTGCCCATGTCAGATCTTGCCGGGTATTACAGACCATTTCTTTTAAATAAAGACCTGATTTTGACGGTGAAATAGCTGACAATTTAGCTTAACCCTTACTGAACCACAAGGGTTAAGCTTTGTTGTTCAATAAAATTAAACCGTTTTAATATTTGATTTAGATTAACAAAATTTTATTTAGCAAAAGCAAAAAGGTATAAATATTTATAATGAATGTTTGAATTAGACATCAAAAATGTTAAAATGGTTGATATTGGCAGAAGGATATTGTAAAGTTTAGACGAACTATAAAAAATATCAATAGATTTAAAACGGTTTAAATTCATAGATGGTTTTGGAGGATGGCGAGATAGACGAAAGGTAGGTGGTGTGTTATTGAGGAGACTGTTTGTTTGTATGTTTTCTGATGTGTTTTAATTAAGCTGTTTTAGAAAAAGGAGGAGTTATAAATGCGTAAAATGTCAAGTGTTTTGTTAGCAATCGTTCTTGTTCTTTCCGTGGCAGCAATGGGGTTTGCACAAAAGAAGCCTTTAATTGCCTTTTCTCAATGCACAATGAATCATCCTTGGCGGATAGCTATGACAAACGATGTAGTTTACTGGGCAGAGAAATTAGGAGTCGACTTAATCTGGAACGACGGAGAAGGTGACGCAGCTGTACAGCTTACAAAGGTGAGAGACCTGTTACTTCAAAATCCAGATGCTTTAATTATTTCGCCATTCCAAGCCACTGCTCTTGATCCTGTTAAGCAGCTGTGCGATGAAAAAGGGATTCCTTTAGTCTGTATCGATAGAAGTATAGACTCGGAACCTGGTACAGATATGTATATTTCGTTTATTGGTAAAGACAACACCAAGATCTCTAAAGAACTTGGAGAATTCGTCGCTGAGTATTTAAACGAAATCAATGGTGAGTACAAAGGCAACATTGTAGAGATTCAGGAAGCCGTTGGTTCGTCTGCAACAATTGAAAGATATAACGGTTTTAGAGAAGCCATTGAACAGCATCCTGACATTAACATTATTGCAACACAAAGTGGTCATGGCTACAGAGTTGAAGGAACAAAGGTTATGGAAAACTATTTAGAGCGTTTTCCAAAAGGCACAATAGATATTGTCTATACACACAGCGATGAGATGGGTCTTGGCGCTCTTCAAGCCATTAAAGCAGCAGGCAGAACAGAACTCATCGGACGGCTGGTAACTATTGATGGTCAGCGGGCCGCCATCAAGACTGTTGTCGATGGAGAGCATTTAGGTATTGCTGACTACGCTCCTTACTTTGGAGAAGCAGCCATTAAGAGTATTTTAGATTATCTTGAAGGCAAACCAGTTGAAGCAGTTCAAATGCTAGATTCTAACCTATATCATATGGTAACCCCTGAGGGTAAGAACTTTACAGAGAATTACTACAACAGAATGCTGGCGGAGGATCTATTCTATTAGATTGATAATAAGGGGTCGCAGTCTTGCGACTCCTTACTTTCAATGTCCAGGTATCTTAGCTTTATGAAACGGGGAGGAGAGATTTGGATAGTGAATGTGCGCTATGTTTCAGCTGTTATCGTACTGTTTTGCGTTCTGCTAATTTCATCAAATAGTGCTGTTGTTCAAGCTGTAGATGATAATGAACCAAGGACGCTCACCCCTTTGACCAATTTTGGTCAGCTTGGAGTGGAAGATCTAGAAACAAATTATTATGCATTGATTGTAGAATGGACTCAAAAATCATCTTTGGATAGCAATGTCTACGTTGAAGTATGTTATATCGATCCTCGATTAGCATTAGCCACTGACGTGCTTGCGGGCAAAGTAGATGAAGATACATTGGAAGAACATATACAACAACTGGCGGATATCTATGCTTCACATACTCCGTTTAAAATCAAGTTATCTCATGATACAGATGCCAAACGACTTGATTTACGGGAATGGGAAGTTACCTTAACAAACGATAAAGGAGATAAATACGTTCTTACAGATGTTACAGGTGGAAACCCGGAATTAAAAGCTTCTTATAGCAGAGGTAATTTTTATCAAGCAGACTATGATGTGAGCTTTCTTACTTCAGGAGAACAGTTTCTTGATTCTAATACAAAATGGATGTCTTTATCGTTTTCTAAAGGAGACAATCATTATGAAATAACTTGGGACTTTCAAGCTCAAGCATCTGCACTGGAAATGAACGTGTTTGAAACAACAATTAAGATTCTAATTTCACTTTTAACCGTGCTTCTATGTATAGCGTTAATTGCCACACGTCCGAAAGTCAGTATTTTAAATGAAAGGTTTCGAACAAACCAATAAAAGGAAGGGGCAGTGTTAATGGAAGCGAAACTGAAAGCCGTTCTGGAAAACAGAAAAGAGGAATATCTAAATCACCTTTTTGAACTTTTGTCCCGTGATACTCAGGTCATTGGTCATGGTATTGAGGGTGGCAGAGAAAAAAACGGGCAGGATTATCTCGAAAAGTTACTGCGGAGTATGGGAGCTGATGTAGTTCGAGAGTGTATTACCGAAGAATTAGTTCAAAAGGGAATTGAGGAATACCAAGAAGGGAACCCTGGACACAATTATGACGATCGGTATAATATTGTGGCTGACTTTAAGGGAACCGGTGGACGCTCGTTAATGTTTAATGGACATGTGGATATTATGCCTCCGGGAGATATCAGCCGTTGGCACAGTGATCCATTTAAGCCCGAAATTAGAGATGGCATGATTTATGCCCGTGGTGTGGCTGATATGAAAGCAGGACTCATGGCCAGTGTGTTAGGAGTAAAACTGTTACAAGATGCAGGTCTCCAACTTCCGGGAGATGTTACATTACTCTCTGTTGCAGATGAAGAAGGCGGGGGTAACGGTACCCTGGTTTCCATGTTAAATGGTCGATGTTCAGATGCTGCTGTAGTATGTGAACCAACTAATAAAACAGTGATCATGGCACACATGGGATTTATTTTTTTCGAGGTTAATGTTACTGGTATTGCCCTCCATTCATCGAAAAAATGGGAAGGTGTCAATGCTATTGAAAAGGCTATGTTCTTAATCGATGCGCTACACCAATTGGAAAATAAATGGCTCATGATTTATCGCCATAAAATACTGCCTCCTCCAACACTTAATATCGGTGTCATACAGGGAGGAACCGCTGGAAATGATGTTCCAAACAGCTGTACATTCAGATTCTGTTTGCATTATGTTCCCGGTCTTATGGAGCATCAAGATGTGATTGACGAGATCAAAAGCACACTTCTGCTGCGTTCTCAAGGCGATGAGTGGTTGCGGGAGAATCCTCCTACAATTAGTATATATCAACAGGGATTAGGTTTTGAGCAGGATACGGATCATGAGTTTGTTAAATTGGCCCAAACCTGTGCTCAGCATGGACTTAAAGAAGATGTGATAATTACCGGGAGCCCAGCGGCTAATGATGCTCGGCTGATGAAGAATATTGGGAGGATGCCCACTATTGTGTTAGGGCCTGGACGGATGGAAGATTGTCATGTAATTGATGAAGCTGTTCCCGTTGGAGAATACTTGGACTTTATTTTAGTTTATGCTTTGTTAATTTGGAATTGGGGTAAGCATAGCTAAGGGCGGGAACGAAGGACTTAATCAAACCTTGAGAGGAAGAATGTGCTATGAATAATGGCAAAACTATTCTTGAGATGGAACGGATAACAAAAGAATTCCCAGGTGTAAAAGCCCTGAAGAATGTGGATCTAAAGGTGAGGGCTGGAGAGGTGCACTGTCTCGTTGGAGAGAATGGGGCAGGAAAATCTACATTAATTAAAATAATGACTGGTGCACACTCTAAGAGCTCAGGACAGATTCGGGTAAACGGCATTCCTGTGGAGATGAATGGACCTCAAGATGGCAAGAAGCTTGGAATTCGTGCCATTTATCAGGAACTTGATCTGCTGCCAACACTAACGGTGGCAGAAAATATCTTCGTAGAGGATATACCGAAGACAAAATTGGGTTTAGTGAATTGGTCAAAGATGAATCTTAAAGCCCAAGAACTCTTGAGAACGTTTGGGGTTCAAATTGAACCTAAAGCATTGGTCAAGGATCTCACAGTTGCAGAACAGCAGATCGTTACCATTGTAAAAGCACTTTCCCAGGATTCAAAAATCTTGATTATGGATGAACCTTCTGCAGTTCTCACTGGAAGTGAGTTAGAACGTCTATTTGGCATTATTAGAGAACTTCAGAAGCAGGGTGTGGGAATAATATATATTACTCATCGGTTAGTTGAAGTATTTGAAATTGGCGATACTGTTACAGTTCTCCGGGATGGGGAGAACATAGCTACTGCAAAAGTTGAAGATGTCACAATGGAACAATTGATTACATGGATGGTCGGACGAGAGCTGGGAGAACAATTTTATAAAGAAACTGTAGATATTGGAGATATAGTACTGGAGGCCAAAAACCTTACAGTAACGGGTCAGGTGAAAAATGTCAGTCTTCAGCTCCATGAAGGCGAGATTCTTGGAATCGCTGGACTTGTTGGTGCAGGTCGAACAGAGCTCTTGAAGAGTATTTTTGGGCAGTATCAAGTGGATAGCGGTTCTCTCGTTGTCTTTGGAGAGGAGTGTCACTTCACCTCACCCCGGGATGGCATTGCAAAAGGTTTGGGGCTTGTTCCTGAAGATCGTAAGAATGAAGGGGCGGTACTCTGCCGCAGCATTGAAGAAAATATTTCCTTAGGTGTTCTGGTAAAAAGGAAATTTAAGTTTTTAGTGCATTTTCCTAAGCTGTTTCAAAAAGCAGTAGAATTAGCAAATTATGTTGCTATTCGCTGCCATTCGCTTAAACAAGAAGTAGGCACCTTAAGCGGCGGTAATCAACAGAAGACGGTTTTGGCTAAATGGTTGGCCTCAGAATCAAAGATTCTCCTTCTTGATGAACCGACTCGTGGAATTGACGTTGGCAGTAAACTTGAATTTTATAAGTTAATGGCAGAGATGGTACGGGCCAAAAAGTCTATTATTCTAGTATCCTCTGAACTGCCAGAACTTATGGCGTTGTCAGATCGCATTCTTGTTATGTCAAACTCGCAAGTCAGAAAAGAATTTTTGGCTGGTGAGGCAACTCAAGAGGAGATTTTAGAGTACGCCATCCCTCAGGAACTTAAAGAATCGGTACGGGCTAGTTAAGGAGGAATAAGCGGTGTTTAAAGAGCAAGCACAAATGAAAGACAAGGTTCGTTTTAGTTCTTCTAGCAGCATGTTACTGCCATTGGTTTTTATTATTGTTGTAATAGCATGTGCAGCGGTTTCGCCGATGTTTTTTACGGCGGAGAATTTTAGGAATATTATTGTTGGCTCAGCCACTTTTGGTATTTTAGCATGTGGAATGACAGTTGTTTTAGTTTCAGGCGAAATCGATCTATCTGTTGGCTCCCAAATTGCTCTTACCTCGGTAGTGATGGCAACACTTGCGCCTAAGAGTCTTACCTTAGCCATTATAGGTTCTCTTTTTGTCTCCCTTTGTATTGGCTTAATAAACGGTATATTACTAACCAAGACCAAAATGCCTTCGTTTGTACTTACTCTAAGTACCATGGGTATAGTTCGGTCTTTAGCGTTGGTCATAGCTAATGGGCAGCCAGTTTATGGAGTGCCCCGTAGTTTCGCTAATCTGTCCAATGCTGTGGTAGGAAATGTACCCCTTGTAGCATATGCCATGATAGTAATGTACTTGTTAACGTGGTTCTTTCTAAAATATACCACACTTGGACGTTCTATTTATGCTGTAGGGAGTAACAGTGAATCAGCAAGACTCTCTGGGATTAATGTAAATCGAGTCAAAATAGCAACGTATGCGATTTCTGGTTTTGTTGCTGGTCTTGCCGGGTTATTCTATACATCTTACGTTACATTAGGATTACCTGACGGAGCTGTTGACTATGAAACCCAAGCCATCACTGCTGCTATCATTGGAGGTACAAGCTTCTTTGGCGGTGAAGGAAAGGTCTTCAACACGTTCTTAGGTCTGTTTATTGTTGGTATGGTGAAGAACATCTTGAACCTAATGGGAGTTTCGCCCTTTGTTCAACCCATCGCAATAGGGGTGCTTATCATTATTGCTGTTGGTGTAAGAACAAGGAAATCCTAATCCTGGATATGTATAGAACAAGCTTATGAAAGGGAGAGTATAGATGAATAAGACATCCGATGTGCAAAAAGCAAGCAGATCGCCGATCCCCAAGTTTCTCGCTGAGAATTCTCGACTGACAGTATTTTTAATACTTTTAATTGTATCGACGGTGCTGTCTAAGGGTATATTTCTCAGTCCAGCAAATATCCACAACATGCTGCGGCAGTATGCCGGTATTGGTATCATGGCAGTTGGACAAACCGTTGTAATTTTACTTGCAGGTGTAGATTTAGCGCAAGGCTCGATGATTGCTTTAGTATCAATGGTTGTGGCCTACCTGAATGTAAATGGATATGGGATTGTCCTGCCATTAATTGTAGGATTATTAGTTGGTGCGCTGGGCGGTCTGACCAGTGGAATGATTATTACCAAGGGAAAAGTCCCGCCGTTTATTGCTACTCTAGCGGTAGCTAATATATGCAAGGGCTTGGCAACATTGATTACTCAGTCGCGACCTATTTATGGTCTTTCTAAGGAATTGTTGGTCTTTGGTCGCGGTACTATTGGCGGTATCGGTATACAAGTATTAGTATGGGTGAATGTTGCACTTTTGGGGATCTTTATCCTTACGAGAACTGTCTATGGTCGAGAGGTTTATGCTGTAGGTGGGAATGAGCGTACAGCTCATCTTTCTGGAATTAATGTGCAAAGAATAAAATTAATCGGATATGCTTTTTCCGGCATATGTGCTGCTTTGGCAGGTATTATGATTACCTCTAAGATGGATATGGGTGGTCCTTATGTAAACCTGAATGATAATGTTCAATCCATTGCGTCAGTTGTAATTGGAGGAACTAGTTTTGCAGGTGGCCGGGGCTCAGTTACGGGTACTGTTTTAGGAACACTAATTATTGCCATGATTAACAACCTAATGAATTTGATGCTTATTAATCCCTATATCCAGCAGGGTATTATCGGAATTATCATTATCACTACTGTAACTTTGAATCAGCGGAGAACTGTTTCAAAGTAAATGTAAGAATAGTCAATAGTAATCTTATGTGCTTTGGCAACCGCATAGTTATTCCACATTAGCTTTTGCTAAGGAGGAAGTGGAATTCCTATGTGGTTCCAAAAACTTGCATTTTGGCAGCACTATTTTGTACAAGGAGGGTATAAAATTGAAACGAAAAAGGATTCTCGTAGTTGGCGAGTCTTGGACAAGCGTAGAAACTCACTGTAAAGGGTTCGACTACTTTATGACAGTGTCACATAATGAAGGGATTAAATGGCTGAAAGCTGCCCTGGAAAATGGAGAGTTTTTAGTAGAACACCTTCCTTCGCAGGCTGTGGCTGCTGACTTTCCTACAGATCCTGCCATTTTAAAGGAATACGATGTAATTATGCTCAGTGATATAGGAAGTAATTCGTTTTTGCTTCACCCGGATACCTATGTACGTTCTCGACGGACAACTAATAGGCTGAAATTAATCCAGCAGTACGTAAAAGAGGGCGGCGGGTTGTGCATGATCGGTGGGTATATGACTTTCCAAGGAATTGACGGTCGCGGTCGATGGCATGGTACACCTGTAGAAGCATGTCTGCCTGTAGAAATTCATTTTTGCGATGATCGAGTTGAAGTTCCAGAAGGTTATGAACCACAGGTTGTTCAGGGTGAACATCCGATTCTCAAAGGTATTCCCGATCAATGGCCATTCTTACTAGGATACAACCGTGTTCGGACGAAGCCAGAAGGTTTAAATCTTTTAGAACACGAAGGTGATCCTATTCTGACCGTTGGCACGTATGGTTTAGGTAAAACTATGGCATTTACCAGTGATTGTGCACCACATTGGGCACCGTACGAATTTTTGGAGTGGAAGTATTTTGATCAGTTCTGGCAGCAGGCAGCTCAGTGGCTAACAGGACGATAATCTCATCATTGTAAGATTCCTGTCAGAACCAATAGACTATCGATTTAATCGACAGTCTATTGGCATATGCTTCGGATTTTTTACGAGCCGAATCTCATTATTAAAAACATAAACAAGCAGAACAGAAATAGGATAAATAATCTTACTTTACTCGATAACTTAACCGGTGTCATAAAATCACGCTCCTAATTACTCGGTTTTAATGTTATTTTTGGGTAACAAAAAACGCATGCATGACTCATTCATAGTCAACATACGCTTGGTGTACTCCTACGGGGTTAGCTGACGGGTTAGGGCATCCAAGTTACCCTTCTTAATTTAAGATTCACCCCTATAATTGGGTCCCCCATTGCCATTGCGGAATTCGGAGTTTCTAATTTATATATA
>JAAZMN010000167.1 GCA_012798795.1 Bacillota bacterium
AAACAGAAGAAAAAGTTGAAAGTAATGGGGAGACAGAAAGCATAACAGAAAACATACCGGTTACGCTGCGTCAGCTTTTACCTGAAGGGCATCCTACATTTGATCTGAGAGCGTCTTCAGCACATGAACATTATATTTTTAGCAAAGATATAACGTGTCCTATTTGTGATAAAAGTTTTTCCGGTATCAGGATACGCGAATCCCGCCTAATTGCTAAAGAAGTAAGGAATGACTCTCGTATCATTTATAAGGATTTTGAGCCGCTTTGGTATTATATTTGGGTATGTCCCAATTGTTTATTTGCTTATCCTCATAAGCAGTTTTCTAAGTTATCGCACAGAATTAAGGAGAAAGTGAGCAAAGCAAAGGGCGATGCTCCTCTGCAGGGGATATTTAAGTTTAGTCCGCAGCGAACACTGAATGAAGTCATTCTTTCCTACTATTTAACTTTACATACATACGAACAGCTCAAGACTCCTATTCAGCAGCTGGGTAATTTATGGTTGCGGTTAGTTTGGATTTATGAAGATGCAGATTGCAGAGAATGGGTTCAATGGGCAGCTGAGAAGGCATTAGCATGTTTTGAAGAGGCAATAGTCTCCAATTGGCGAAGTGAGACTGGATATCAAAAATTATATGTTATTATGGCTGAACTATACATAAGATTAGGACGGGATGAGGATGCATTACGTCATCTGCTTGAGGCGGTGAATATTCGTCAGGGGAATGAGCGCTATCGGCGTATGGCATCAGACAGAATCCATGATTTACGCCACCGAGATGAGGATGGAAAATAGTTTTTGCATGGTAGAGTGCAAAAGAGGTAAGTATATTACCGGGAGTGATGCTGGTAATGTCACGTCGTAATGGATTAATGTCCGAACGCCTTAAATATGAATTAGCTAAGGAATTAGGGTTTTACGACAAAGTCAAGGACGGTGACTGGGGTAACATCACAACTAGAGAGGCGGGGAATATGGTGAAAGCAGCCATTGTCCGAGCAGAGAAGATAATGGCTGACCAAGAAGAACTGCCAAAAAAATAGGACGGGCGTTATACCCGTCCTTGTTGTTTATGTCGTACTAATTCCAGTAAAATTTCTTTATCTGTCAATCCTTCTGAGCGCCATTGTTGGATTTTTTTATACATAGATTTATGATGAACAATAGTACAGTTTTCACACGCCCATACTTTTTTTACATTTCCATACTTATCTTTGTAATGCTTCCAATATCCGCCCAGCTTAGTTAGTTCTAATTGCGAACATTTTTCATAGAATGGGCAGTAGCAAAGACGGCAGTCAAATTCATCGTCTGGAATATGTTGATGGCAGGGATACCAAAAACATCTGCTGCGTAGATTAAAATTATTGAGGTTTAATTTCAGTTTTCTTTTACTCATAATCAATATTTCGCTAAAGCTGATTAGGTTCCTCTTATTATTAGTTGACGTAAATATTGATAAATGATATCTTTTAATTAGTTATTTCCAGATTGTTTAAAAAGATACTTTAAGATTGAACTCATTAAGCAGAAATGCTATTAAGATTGGAAGTGATAATTGTGATTTATCTTGAAAATGTCAGTAAAACGTACAGCGGTGGGGTTAAGGCTAATGATCAAATTTCTTTAACTATTCCCAGCGGCAGGATTTTCGGCTTCCTCGGTCCTAATGGTGCAGGAAAGACTACTATGATTAAGCTGATAACAGGAATTTTAGCAGTAGACAGCGGTCGCATTGAAGTTAATGGAATAGACATTGCTAAACAGCCCTTGGCGGCAAAGAAACAGATAGGATATGTACCTGATACGCCAAATATGTTTTTGCGCCTAAAAGGCATTGAGTATCTAAATTTTATGGCAGATGTTTACGATGTCTCTTTAGATGAGCGACAAGTCAGAATTGCTGATTTATGCCGCCGTTTTGAGATGACCAAAGTATTAAAGAACCCCATACAAAGTTATTCTCAGGGAATGCGGCAGAAGATTGTTATTATCGGTGTTCTGCTTCATCAGCCTTCTGTATGGATTTTAGATGAGCCCATGACCGGCCTAGATCCTCATTCATCATATGTTTTAAAAGAGATGATGAGAGAACATGTCAATAATAATAACACAGTATTCTTTTCTACTCATGTTTTAGATGTGGCTGAGAAAATTTGTGATGAAATTGCTATTATTAACAAGGGTAAAATTCTGTTTACAGGGGATATGGCTGAAATGCGAGAACACTTCCGTAAGAATGAATCGCTAGAAAAATTTTTCCTGGAGTTGACTCATGATGAACAATAAAACCTGGGCTTTAACGAAGGTTTTAATAAAAAATGGTGAAGGACTAAGCTTTAAGCTGAATACTAAAAAAGCGTGGATTCTCTTTATAGCAATAATTGGCATTACTATTCCGTCGCTTTTATTTGGTTATATTAAGTTTATTGAATTAATATATCATTCTCTGGCTACGATTAACCAACAAGGTGTGATTTTAAGCTGGGGTTTAGCGATTAATTCTATTATGATTTTTATATTTGGCATGTTTTACATTATCAGCAGCTTCTATTTTTCTGGTGATATTGAAAACTTCCTGCCATTACCTATTAAACCTAAGCAGATAGTAGGGGCAAAGTTTTTAGTAACAGTACTTTATGAATACCTTATTTCTGCATTTATTTTCCTGCCAATTTTGATCTATTATGGGATTTATGAAAGTGCTGGACTACTGTATTATATATATGGGCTGATAGTTTTTGCTCTAATCCCTATTTTACCCATTGCATTTGGTGCTTTAATTGTAATGCTGATTATGCGTTTTACTAATTTTTCTCGCTACAGAGAATTGTTTAAGATTATCGGTGGAGTAATCGCCATGTTTGTTGGGATTGGGCTTAATTTTGCATTTCAATCTTTTGCTGCAAAATTAGATCAAAACACTATCGGTGAATTGCTTGAGTTAGGTAATAATTCATTATCTGTTGTTACTTCGCGTATGTTTCCTACAGTTCGATGGGCGGCTCAAGCATTACTTGATTATAAAATAGCTAATGGGTTAACTAATTTGCTGATCTTTTGCGGGTTGTCTGCAGGAATATATATAGTACTTTTATATTTTAGTGAATTAGTGTATTTTAAAGGTGTTGTCGGGCTGTCAGAGTCAAGCGCACGCTCAGTTGTATTGGATGAAGATTTAGGCAAGTTACTTAAGAAAAACTCAGTTATTAAATCTTATACTTTAAATGAATTGAGGATTTTGTTTAGGACTCCGATTTATTTTTTAAATTGTGTATTGATTAATATTATCTGGCCGTTATTTATCATTTTGCCGTTACTAATAACTCCTGATGATCCCACACAGGGAGATTTAAGTATGCTGCTTGAATTACTACGAGAGCCAAAAGCTATCGGTATGATCATTGGGATTACTTTGGCAGCAATTACATTTATCGGAGGCTCCAATGGGATTACTGCAACGGCAATTTCTCGAGAAGGAAAAGAGCTGCACATTAAAAAACATATACCGGTCAGCTATCGTCATCAAATAACCGCTAAGGTACTCGCCGGTATAGTTTTGAGTTATATTGGAGTTGTAATCTTGATTCTAATTATGATTTTTTTATACAAGTTACCGTGGTACTTAGGATTACTACTGTTGGTTATCGGTATTCTTCCTACTATTTTAACTTCTTTCACCGGGATACTGCTAGATCTATATAACCCAAAACTGGATTGGGATAGCGAGCAAAAAGCAGTAAAACAAAACATTAATGTATTATATAATATCTTAATCAGCACAGCTGCAGCTGCTTTGATTGGGGTCATAACATATGTGTTTAAGTCTAGTGCTGTTTTGACTATAATTTCAATTATAGTCCTCATAAGTCTTTTAGATTTACTGCTCTATTACTTGGTGTATACTAAAGGTACTGTCAGATTTAAAGAACTAGAAGGGTGATTAAGGAGGTGAGCAAGACTAATAATGTTTCTGAAATTCCAATTCTTTATGAGGATAATCACTTATTGGTTGTAGAAAAGCCGGCGAATATGCTTTCACAGGCTGATTATACTAAAGACCCAGATATTTTAAGCATTTTAAAACAGGATCTTAAACAACGTTATAATAAACCGGGCAGGGCTTACTTAGGATTAGTTCATCGCTTAGATCGCCCTGTAGGCGGAGTGATGGTTTTTGCGAAAACTTCAAAAGCTGCCGCCAGATTGTCTAAACAGATTAGGGAGCTTAATTTTACCAAAGTCTATTTTGCAGTAGTACAGGGAATCTTAACAGATCTTCAAGGAGAATTGGTGCATTATTTAAAAAAAGATCGCAGAAAAAACATGGTTAGGATAACTGATTATCAAGAGGCCGGGAGTAAAAAAGCGGTATTAAACTATCAGGTGTTGGATTTAAAACGCAATTACAGCTTAGTAAAAGTACGCTTAAAGACAGGGAGAGCTCATCAGATCAGGGTTCAGTTTGCCGCTATTAATCATCCATTGGTGGGAGATCAAAAGTATGGAAAAAGTACAAATCAAAGACGGATTCAGATTGGATTGTGGTCATATTTAATAGGTTTAGACCACCCAACAACCAAGGAAAGATTAGAGTTCAGCTGTTTACCTCCGGTTAGAGAATATCCCTGGAATCTATTTGATAATCATTGGATTGAAAGGATGTAACTAATGGATTTAAAGACGAAACCGATAATTGTTGTCAGTGAATGTTTGGGATTTTCTGCTTGCCGTTATGACGGTGGGAGGTCCGAATCTCGGCTTGTACAGGAGCTTAGTCCTTTTGTCGAGTTTATTACTGTTTGTCCAGAAGTGGCAATTGGGTTAGGCACTCCTAGACCTCCAATTTGGATGGTTGAACAAAATGGCCAACAGCGGTTGATCCAACCAGAAACAGATCGGGACTTGACGGGAAAAATGGAACAGTTTGCTGAGAAATTTCTAAATGATTTATCTTTAGTTGACGGATTTATTCTTAAGAGCCGCTCGCCTTCATGTGGTATAAATGACTGCAAATTACTTGACTCACCAGATAATACTGAAGCACCGATAGGAAAAACGAGAGGATGTTTTGCAGCTTGTGTACAGGATAAGTTCAAAGACTTACCCATTGAATCTGAAGCGAGTTTAAAAGATGATGAAATAAGGCAGAGATTTCTGCAGAAAGTCTTTGCCAGAGCAATAGAGAGAATGTAAAGGCAAATCCTTTCTACAATAAGTGGAAAGGATTTTTTACAATATATTAACTAGTAATTTATTGAAAACACTTGCATAAATACACAAGGTTATAGTATAATGTTACAAACGTTAAAGGAGTTCAAAATAATGATTAGAACAGCTGTAGTTGGTGCAACAGGGTATAGCGGTGTGGAATTGCTGCGGTTATTACACAGCCATCCATATGTAAAAGTATGCAAAATAACCTCTGGCTCTCAGGAAGGTCGGCAGATGGCAGGTGTTTTTCCTCACCTCACATCCATTAATCATCAGGTACTAACATCTTTTTCACCGCAGCAGCTGGTTGGTGAAGTAGATTTAGTCTTTTTTGCTACTCCTTCAGGAGTAAGTACTAAATATATTCCTGAAATAGTCGATCTAGGAATAAAATGTATCGACTTGTCCGGCGATTTTCGCCTTAATTATCCTGCAGATTATCTAAAATGGTATAAACATACTCCTCCAGAGAGTAAATACTTAAATCGGGCTGTCTATGGGTTGACCGAAATTTTTGCAGTTGATATTAAAACGGCAGATATTGTTGCTAATCCTGGATGTTATCCCACAGCTTCTTTGTTAGGTATTATACCGGCAGTTTTAGCAGGTTTGATTGAACCCGGCTCCATAATTATTGATGGAAAGTCCGGAGTTTCAGGTTCGGGACGGGGTTTATCACTTAATGCCCATTTTTCCGAAGTCAATGAAAACCTAAAAGCTTACAAAATTGGCGTTCATCAACATATTCCTGAGATTGAACAAATATTAGAGAAGGTAACTAAAAAGCAGTCAGATATTACGTTTACCACTCATCTGATTCCTCTTACCCGAGGAATGATGTGTACAATATATGCTAGATTAAATAAACAGGTTAGTACCGAGGAAGTTGTAAAATACTATCAAGAATATTATAAAGATCATGCTTTTGTCAGGGTGAGACCAGCTGGTACTCTTCCTGCTGTTAAAGAAGTGGCGGGCAGTAATTACTGTGATATAGGTTTGGTCGCTGATCAGCGCAGCGGTAGTTTAATTATCATATCTGTAATTGATAATCTAGTTAAAGGGGCAGCAGGTCAGGCCTTGCAGAATATGAATTTGATATTTGGTTGGGATCAAACAACCGGTTTAACTAATATACCCATGTATCCCTAATTTTACTTATTAATTGAAATGAGAGGATTGAAATGAGCAGCACAATTACAACCAAATTTACAATAACTGATGGTGGGATTACTAAGCCCCAAGGTTTTACTGCTGGCGGTTTGCACTGCGGTATTAAGAAAAACCGTCCGGATTTAGCATGGTGTTATTCTCAAGTTCCGGCGGTATCGGCTGGTGTTTATACTGAAAATATTTTTAAAGCAGCACCGCTAATTGTTAATCAAGAAAGCATCGGCATAGAACATAAGACGCAGGCAGTTTTAGTAAATTCCGGTGTGGCAAATGCCTGCACCGGGCATCAAGGTCTGCAGGATGCTTATGAAATGCAGCGGATTCTGGCAGCTAAGTTCAAAATTCCTCAACACTATGCTGCCATAGCATCTACTGGTGTCATAGGCACTCGGCTGCCGCTGGAAAACATTGCCCGTGGTGTAGATAGAATCACCAATTGGGATCAGAGTAAAGAATTTGAGCAGTTTGAACAGGCGATTATGACTACAGATCTTGCACCCAAAAGGGTAAGCGTGGAGCTGATTATTGATAACAAAGTAGTTACTATTGGTGGAGCTGCCAAAGGCTCAGGAATGATTAATCCTAATATGGCTACGATGTTAGCTTTCATAACAACCGATGCCGCTGTGGACCAGGAAAGTCTTGAACAATTGTTAAAGCAGGTGACAGAGGCAACTTTTAACATGATTGCTGTAGATGGAGATACAAGTACCAATGACATGGTTTTGGCATTAGCAAACGGTTTAGCTGGGAATTCAGTTTTATCGCCAAGCCACTTAGAGTGGGATAAATTTGCAGCTGCATTTTCTTATGCCGCTCGAGAACTTGCTAAAAAAATTGCTCAAGACGGTGAAGGAGCAACGAAATTAATTGAAGTAACTGTAAATAACGCTGTCGATATAACTCAAGCCAGAATAATCAGTAAGACAATTATCATGTCGAATCTGGTAAAGACGGCAATTTTTGGAGCAGATCCTAATTGGGGCAG
>JAAZMN010000168.1 GCA_012798795.1 Bacillota bacterium
ACTTATGAAAAACACTATAAGAAAAATAGGCCAAAATGCCAGCATCCCAACGACTGCTATATAAAATACGTGTTCTTTAGTTTTTGAGAAAATGTCTATCATGCTGAGAATCTGCAAAAAACCGGAAAATACAGCTAATATTAATCCCGAATTCCTTTTGCTTGAGTTTTCATTCCTAATAATTAGTTTAATGCCATGCCATAATGGTATTATAAACCAAATACGAGAGATTATATAAATAACACCAAAATCAATAGTTCCTTGGTAATTCAAGAACCATATAGCAAATAAAAAAGCCGCAATTAATGCAACCAGAATCTTTCGCATAATCAGTCCCCCAAGTCTCCCATAATCTAAATTAGCAAAGTTAATCTTCAATATTATCTCTGTAAATTCCTGCTTAGTGACTGCAAAACAAAACAAAGCCCTATTCGAAGTGAATAAGGCTTTTGTTATACATTTTATTATACATTTTAAGCGTTTGCATGCTTTAGTTCTTGCTCATCGGTGCCTACTACGGTTACATCGTATGTAGGTCCATCCTTGATAATCTCCACAGCCAGCTTGTTTCCATTAACAATAATCTCCGTAGGTTTCTGCTTTTTAGTTACCTGATATAATGTAGACCGGATAGTAGATTCGTTAACATCTTTATTGTGTTTGTAAAATTCTTGTACAACAGCTTTAGCAGTAACAGCTTGTTTTTGACCCGCAACTAACCGATAGACAATTTCTACTATATTCTTAGTTAAGGAATAGCCGTTAGTATTACTTGATTGGGGCTCTTTTAAAAACGAATCAAGTTTTCGCAAATTATACTCTTTCTTGGCTAATTCTTCTCTAAGTTCATTTATTTCTGCAATGAGCAGTTCTCTTGCGTGTCTTAATGAATCTTCGAATCCCACATTATCAGCTCCTTCTTGTTAATATTTGATAGATTTAGCAGCTTCTACTATCTAGTATTATCAAAAATTACTTTATCTATTACTGAATTCTATTACTAAATAATTATCATTTCCGTAAACCTTTCCAAATCCGATAGCATCCTACTATATAAAATATCACATTTGTCATTATATGTCAAAATTTGTTTATAATTGCTTAGAATATTGTTTACTTTCTTGTTCATATTTTAACATCAGCTGCAGATCAACCTATTCGCGGCTGACTAAATTATCCCAATCAGATGTTTCATAGATATTAACAAACTTAACCCCCGAGTAAAAAGCCTCAAGTATTTCTTGATAGTCACAGCCTGCTTCAGCCATACCTTTAGCTCCCCATTGACTCATTCCTACTCCGTGGCCATTGCCTCCGCCGAAAATGTCAATCTTATCTATAGAGCCAGAATTATCTCTGATTATTCTGAATGAAACACAAGCACTCGGCAGCAGCGGATAGTTTATAACCTCATCGTTCATCCGCTTGATAACAATCTCTTCTTTTTGGTCAGTACACTGATTTATAGGACGCAAAATACAGCGGATATTTAACTCTTTACTTATGCGATAAATTCCTGTAGTTCCGCTGATTTCTAAAGTCATGATATTGCCGCCGGCACCCCGCCTGACAACTGCAATATCAAGCAGTTCACCGATGCCATTTTTAGGTATGGGTAAAGATTCAAATGTACCATCACTATTTTTAGTCAAAATAAACTGAGGCTGAAGCTGATAACGCTCAGCCAAATTTTGATTTATGATCTGTTCTAACTGAGCACGGGTTAAGCTGAACTGCCAACGAAACCACGGAGACTGCTGTTCATACCCGGATATTTCCTTATTTGCCAAAAAGTGATGAACTTCATCTTCATCACTGAAATCAATGTCTAAACCTGATATTGTTACCGGTCGTGCCGTTAGATACGAAATTTGAGCAGAAGGATAGGTTTCACGTGTACTCCCGCCCCAGACTTCATTAGAAGAAGCAGTAATACCGCAGGAAGTAGAATGAAAATAAGCCCGAATCAGATGACCTATATCATCCATCATCACAATGCCATTAGTAAAATCTACTGCCTGCTTAGATTTAAGATCTTCCTGACGATTATTGTATACTTGAGCAAAAACACTATCATCGATATGATAATTACGCCCTGCTATTTTTGATTCTATAATAGCTCGCACTACATATGTACGCGATGCAACAGCTTGGGCTTTTAAAGCCTCTAAAGGCCATGAACTAGCCATTTCGCTTGGAACAACCCCATATAAATACTGTTCAACAGTAACTGTATTAATAATCTGAAGTTTACAGTCATCTATTAAATTGACCTCAATAAAACCGCGGTATGAAGGATTAAACTCCCAGGCATCGCCGCGCACAATACTCTCAATTGTTAAGCGGCCGTTATGCTCAGGATATATCCAGATTATTGTACCCATTAACAGCTGCTTTTCTCCATATGACACTAAAATGCCTTGTGAAGTGGGCGTGAGGATTACCGGGCCATCGCTGTATATGTTCTGCTCATAATCTATTAGTGTAATTAAACCATCATGACTGCTGATAACAGCCGCATTGTGATTTAACTCTGCAAATCCATTAGTTTTGATAACCACACGAAACTCACACCCACTCACCGGTTGAGAAATGAGCATAAGAAAGACTAAACCTACACCAATCATGCTCATTTGATTGTTGCGACGCATATACCACACCCTTCAACTTCCTACTTTAACGCAGTAATCTTTGGTTTTATTGCCTTAACACAACTTTACCATTTGGTCATACATTGGTTTTAATGCCGGATATAAGCTCTTATAAACCTGATATATCTCTTGATAAATATTAATCCATTCTTCATTTGGTTCCACAGTGCTGACCACCTTAATTAAAGATTCCGATGCCTCTTTAAGATCAGAATATATATTAGTACCGACTCCGGCTAAAAGTGCAGCACCCAAGCCCGGCCCTTCATCATTATTTAAAGTCTGTACCTGTACTCTTAATATGCTGGCAATAATCTCTCGCCACAATTTTGCCTTAGCTCCGCCACCGATACATCTAACAGATTGGCCGGACCACCCTGCTTGCTGTAATAAAGTCAGTGAATCGCGAAAAGCAAAACCGACACCCTCTAAAATGGAGCGGATCATGTCTTGCCGATTATGACTGGCACTCAATCCAAAGAAAGCTCCTCTGGCATTCCCGTCGCCATGGGGAGTGCGTTCGCCAGAAATATAAGGTAAGAATATAAGGCCTTGGCTACCCGGAGAACTTTTGGCAGCAGCAGCGGTCAAAAGCGTATAAGCATCCGAGCCGATTTCTGCTGCAACAATTTTTTCCATTTGACCAAAATTATCCCTAAACCACCGATAAGACAGCCCTGCCGATAGAATAACACCCATCATATAGAACTTATCTTTAACTGCATGATTAAACATATGAATCGTTCCGCCATTAGGAAGTTTAGGTTTATCTAAGTAGGCAAGCATTACACCGCTTGTACCTAAACTAATCATAGCCCTGTCGGATTCTACGATTCCAGCACCTACTGCTCCACATGCATTGTCAGC
>JAAZMN010000169.1 GCA_012798795.1 Bacillota bacterium
AGAAGGTAAACTTAGCCGACGATTTAATGATAGGTATTTTCGGGAGATTTTTCTGATGAGAATTTTAAAAAAGGAATTCGAACGAAAATATAATCTGATAAATCAGGTCGGATAACAATAAAGTAAAATGTATTTTGGAAACAAGCTGTATATTTTTTACAGCTTGTTTTTTTAGCCGACACAATTTAAAAACCGTCCTCGAAGTATTTAACGAGTTAAGTAAGGTTTTTCTTGATCTTGCAAGGATTTATACTAATTATGTCGAAACTGTAAACTATTAGTTCTGTAGTTATTTTATTGGAGGGGTAGTAATGATTGAACTCATTGTCAGTGGCGGACCAGTAATGATACCTTTGTTGTTATGCTCTGTATTAGCTGTAGCAGTTGGATTGGAAAGACTATGGTTTTTATTGAGAACAAAAATTGATACAGAAGATTTAATGGAAGACATACAACTATCATTGGGGCAGGGGAAAGTACTTGAAGCAATGCAGTTGACCAAAAAAGCCAGAGGACCCGTGGCAGCAGTTCTTTCAGGTGGAATTGCTTATTATGATCGAGATAAAGAAGATATAAAAAACCATATGGAAGAAATTGGCAGATTAGAAATATATAAAATGGAAAGGCGCATGAATGTTCTTGATGTTATTATTGGTATTGCTCCTTTGCTGGGTTTATTAGGCACAGTTACTGGTATAATTAAAAGCTTTAATATTTTAGCAGCATTGGAAGGTATCAGCCAACCCTCGGCTTTGAGTGCAGGTATTGCTGAGGCCTTAATAACAACTGCTGCAGGTTTGATTATTGCTATTCCTACCATGGCAGTATATTCTTTCTTAAACGGCATTATTGACCGTAATATAGCTGAGATGAATAAACGGTCTAATGAATTAGTGGAACTGCTTGGTTCTGGGAGGGAGCAATAATGGAATTTAAACGTTCGCAACGTTCGAAGCGATACTTAGGCGGGCGGCCTGAAATCGCTCCCATGATCGATGTTATATTTTTCTTGCTTATATTTTTCATGCTGTTTTCTTCGCTACGCGAGACTGCCACAAGTATTGATGTTGAACTACCTCAAGCTGTCAGTGATACTGCTCAGCATACATCAACTTTTGAAGTCACTGTTAGTCGAGAAGGAGATTTCTATATTAATAGTAAAAAAGTTACCGGTGTTGAACTGCAAGAAGCATTGAAAAAAGCTGTTGCACAAAATCCTAATGTTTTTGTAATTATCAAAGGTGATAAATACACTGATT
This sequence comes from Bacillota bacterium, assembly GCA_012798795.1. Taxonomy (GTDB): domain Bacteria; phylum Bacillota; class Limnochordia; order Darwinibacteriales; family DTU012; genus JAAZMN01. Next base: position 1,260 of record JAAZMN010000169.1, read on the forward strand.
TTGAAAACGTGATTAATGCTATGGATCATGCTGGACAGATTGGGATTGATGACATTGGTTTGGCAGTATTTCAGGTAATACCTTAGATTAAGGGTGAATAAGTTATGATGCATTTTCGGGAAAAAGAAGAAAACTCTCTTAATATATTTGTTTTTATCTCCTTAGTACTTCATGCCGTTCTTTTCTTGACGTTTCCTCAATGGAATTCTCTGTTGGTTTCTACCACACCCGGTGTTGAACAAGGTGGTGTGTTTCGCGTTGTTTTGTCAGATTCTGGCCCTGCCAGGGAATGGTCTCCTGTCAGCGATCCGACTTCCCAAACAACCACACCTCAAGTCAATAAACCTAAACCAACATCTGAACCACCAATTTCTACAGCTAACGCCATTCCTATAGAACCGGAACCAGTAGATAATATCGTTCCTCCGGTGAAACCTCGGCCGAAACCTGAAAATACTATTCAACAAGAGCAGCCGGTAGTTGAAATAATTGAGCCAGATTCTCCTAGTATAGACGATGTAAAACCGCAGCAAGCTGCGGTCATTGAGCCTGAAATAGAACCGGAACCGGTGATTAGTGAGTTGATCACCAGCGAATCAGGAAGAGAAGTGTTTATTGAACCTACTGAACAACCAGAGGTTATTCCAGAAACGGAGCAAACATTAGAATCCGTGTCTGTTCCGGAAAAGGGTGCACAAACTCAACAGGAGGCTGATATTGAAGAAACAGGACCATCTGGTACAGGAGAGCATCCCATTGGAGCTTACAGCAGTGGTACCGGTTCAGTTGTGGAATCAGGACAGGGTGAAGCTGAAACTGCACTAAAACCTCCACAATTACCAGG
>JAAZMN010000170.1 GCA_012798795.1 Bacillota bacterium
AATTAGCAGACTGCGGTCATTTAGCAAGTGAGATTTGCGAATTTTAATCATGAGGAGGTGGTTATCATCAATCAGCGTTCAGTGAGGTTTATTATCGGGTTGTTATGTGCAGCTATGTTATTAAGCGGTTGCTTATTTGTATTTCACGGTGATTTAATTGGGTGGGTATATGTTTCTGATAGCTCGCGTGAACTTATCGTACTGCCCCATGACAATGTTCCGTCTGGCTATCGTCCTTTAAAAGATGCTGAGGTAACAGTTAAATTTAGAAAGAGTGGTAACATTGAACGTCAAGTAAAGACTGATATTTATGGTAAGTTTTATTTTAAAGACTTAGCGGCTGGAGCAAAAATTGTAACTATTGAACGTTCAGGTATTTCGCATAAGCTAAAATTAAATGTTTATATATATTGGTCGACGATTAACGCTTTAACATCAAGCAAAGTTTATTATATCGTTGTTGGTATTGATGAATATCCTGATATAAGCAAGGCTGCGAATTTAAATGTAGCCGTAAACGATGCTAATGCAATAAAAGATGTATTGTATGGCCAAAATGACTTAGGCGGTACTATAGAGCTGTTGACTGGTCGTGATGCAACGAAAGCAAACATAAAGAAAGCAATCTTCGATGCTTGTTACAATGCAAATAAAAATGATCATTTAGTATTTTATTTTTCCGGTTATGCGGATGAAGAGATTTGGGATGGTCTGCCCGGGTATGCTAATGCACTAGATCATCTCATTCCATACGATGGGGTCGATGCAGGCGAACCGGATCAAATCAGAGACTCTATGATTACTGATGGAGAATTAGCAGGATGGTTAAGCAGATTTCCTAACCAGAATAATATTACTGTAATTTTGGATGCAAGTTATGCTGAAACATTTATCGACGGAGTAGTACGCAGTCAGAGCGTTCCAGAAATCGGATTATTAGCTCTTAAAGCTCCGGGTTATACAGTGCTTGCGGCAGCAAGTACAGATGAGCGTAATTTGGCACTTCAAAATGTCAACAGCATGTTTACCATGTTTCTTGTAGAAGGTTTGCAGAACTTAAGGGCTGATTACAATAACGACAGCATAATTACCGCAAGGGAATTATATGACTATGTAAGAGTTGAAATGGATTACGTGCGAGAAACGAATACAGATCGAGACATAATTGTTCCTTATCCACGGATAAGTGGCGATGGTAATTCAGTGGTTTTTGTCAGATATTAGCAGAGAGAATAAACTTTTAATAAAGGGAGGTTTTGAGATGAAAGCTAAAACAGTGAGCTTAATAATGCTGCTGTGCCTCATTATATCCTTTCCGGCAAGTGCAATAACAGCACGGGATATTTCAGATTATAGCGATGTACCAATGGCTTTAGCTTGGCGAGAAGGCGATACGATTTATGTGGCGATTGTTAACGAATATTCATCTAGGCAGGGTTATACCATTGAAGTATATGATACACAACGCCGTGCTGCTTTAGAGAGAAGAGATATAATAGTTCCAGGCAATAGTATTTTAATTGAAGCACTTAAACCGCGAATAACAGGTGGTGCTCGCTTTCCCATAGAAGAGGTGACTATTTATAGTGGTTACCGGGGCCGTACTATCAAAATTCAGGAAAATGAATTGTTTACTGTTAAAGACTATGTAGTGCCCAGCAATACAGTGATTGATATTGACGTTGATCTTTTGGGAATACGGGGGTATGAAACTAGAGGTCGGATCATTGTCGATAATGAGTATATGTTATCTAATACCAGCCGTGGTGGTCAGATTACAGTTAAGTATGACCCAGGATTTAGCTATACTCACCGCAATATAATTGAGTATCGAGCTCCATTTTTAACCATAACTATGCGAACACCGTATTTTCGCGATGTGGGCATCCTCAGTTTCGGTATTACTAACAGTCCTGTTGGATCATGGCGGAGTGAATATATTTATGGACCGGTATTTTTAGTCTATGGCAGTGATTATCGGTTAATTGATAACACTACAGGTCAGGGTAAACAGGATACAGGTACAGATACTTCGTCAGGTTGGGTAACTAGATAGGTTGGCAGTAACATAAGCTAACCATGAAGGTTAATCTAGCAGGTAAAGATGAGGTGCCTCCATGAGAATGCGGAAAAATGTGTTTGACATGATAGGATGAAAACTAACTGTTGGTAGAGATTCAATTACCTGCAGGATCTAGACTGGAGATTAAAGCCAAGAGCTGAAGTACTGTGCAAAAAACTGTTTGAGTGTCAGGTTAGGTCGAAAAGAATCCAGTTTATTTTTTATTAAAGAGAGGAGAAATTGTTCAATGCCTAAGATAACATTTTTAGGAGCTGGCAGTACTGTATTTGCTAAGAATGTTTTAGGGGATTGTTTATTAACCCCTGCTTTACGTGATTCAGAGTTTGCCCTGTATGATATAGATCTGCAGCGGTTAAAGGATTCAGAGAAGATGTTAAAAGCGATCAACAATAACACTGGCAATCATGGAACTATTGTGGCATATACAGATCGAAAATTGGCTTTACGTAATGCTGATTATGTAATTAATGCGGTTCAAATAGGAGGTTATGAACCCTGCACAGTTATTGACTTTGAAGTGCCTAAAAAGTACGGATTAAGGCAGACCATAGGGGATACGCTTGGTATTGGTGGTATTTTCCGGGCGTTAAGAACTATACCGGTTATGTTTGAGTTTGCAGCCGATATTGAACAGGAATGTCCGGATGCATGGTTGTTAAACTATACAAATCCCATGTCAATTCTCACCGGTGCAATGCAGCGTTATACTAAAGTTAAAACCATTGGTTTATGCCACAGCGTTCAAGTATGTGCGGATCATCTGCTGAAGCATTTGGATATGCCTCGAGATAGAATTCAATGGCAGATTGCAGGGATCAATCACATGGCTTGGCTTTTAGAGATTACACGAGATGGAGTGGATCTTTATCCGGAAATTAAAAGGCGGGCAGAAATTAAGCAAAATCAAGGGAAGCATTGGGATATGGTGCGATATGAGATTATGAAACATTTTGGTTATTATGTTACCGAATCCAGCGAGCATAACGCTGAATATATGCCATATTTTATTAAAGCACGCTATCCGGAATTAATTGATAAACTAAATATACCATTAGATGAATATCCCCGTCGCTGTGTGAGTCAAATCAAAGGTTGGGAGAAAATGCGGGATCATCTTGTGAATAATGATAATCTGACACATCAAAGAACAAATGAATATGGTTCCTATATTATGGAGGCGATGGAAACTAATATTCCTATTAAGATTGGCGGAAATGTGCTGAATAATGGGTTGATTACTAATTTGCCTTCTGAAGCTTGTGTAGAAGTACCTTGTCTTGTCGATAGATGTGGGATATCTCCCTGCTATGTAGGAGCTTTACCGATACAATTAGCAGCGTTGAACATGACTAACATAAATGTCCATCTGTTAACTATAGAAGCTGCTGTTACATTGAAGAAAGAGCATATCTACCATGCCGCAATGCTGGATCCACATACAAGCAGTGAATTGTCTATTGACGAAATAAAACAGCTGTGTGACGATTTAATTGAAGCTCATGGTGAATGGCTGCCAAAATTCAAATAACAGCTTAAATAGCAGGAGAGATGTTAGTCAATCTGCAGGAAGCTATGATTTTAATGTCTACAGTAATAAGAATATAGAATTAAGGGAGTGCTGTATATAATATATGGCACTCCCTAATCAATTTGTTTTATGACATCCAAAAATAATTTCACTATATTTGGGTCAAAACGTTTACCCGCATTGATTTTAATGTCTTCAATGGCTTCCTCATGACTCATTTTTGGCATACCAGCCTTCTTAGGATTTGTTAAGCTGTCATATCTGTCTGCAACAGAAATAATACGTGCTATCAAGGGAATAGTTCGTTCTTTTAATCCTTGAGGATAACCTGTACCATCCCAGTATTCATGGTGAGACAGTATTCCTTCTGCAATTTGAATAAGTTCAGGGGTGGTTTGTGCAATGCGGTATCCTATTTCTGGATGTTTTTGCATATCACTGTACTCTTCTAAGTCAAACTGTCTATTATCAGCCGAAGGCGTTTTTTTAATAGCGACTTTTCCTATATCGTGTAAGACGGCTAACATTTTCAGCTCATCCAACCGTCTTTCAGAGAGTCTCATCTTATTACCAATAGCTAAAGCAATTTTACTAACTCTTTCAGTATGTTCTTCTGTTTCGTTAGTATGGTTGAATAGTGTTTTCTTGAGGGATCTGATGATTGCGTCTCGAAATTTCTTGCTCTCTACTAATTTATTAGCATACATGATTTCTTCTGCTTGTTTGAGAGTATCGAAAATGTTATCATTAATGCATGTTTTTGCTGCTGCACCTATAGAGATGCTTAATTCTATAGGAACATTTTCTGCAGTTTTACACTTTTTATAAATCTCGTACCGAACTCTTTCTGCTTCTATTAATGAGGTGTTGGGCATTAAAATAATAAATTCATCGCCACCCCAGCGAGCGACAATATCTTTTTCTGTAACAGATTTTCTTAACACATCAGCGATGTTACACAAAAGCTGATCTCCTGCGTCGTGACCGAATACATCATTACATAATTTTAAACCGTTGACATCACCCATTAACAGCGATATCGGCAGTAGTTCTCTAGAATTAGCTTGTGGTAGTGCTTGTTCAAAATATGCTCTGTTATATAGTTTAGTAAGATGATCATGATAGTTAATATATCTGACTTTACTTTCAAGCATGCGGTGTGAAGTGATATCTCTAAATACTACAATAATCCCATGAAGTTCGTCTTTATTGTCTTTGATTGGAGCAGCACTGTAAGAGATGTATCGCTTAGAACCGTCCTTAGCTATTAAATAGGTGTTGTTCTGCAGTTCAATAGTATTTTTAGTTTTAAGCACATGAGTAATCGGATTTTCACCTTTTTCATGAGTTTCTTCATCATAGATGTTAAAAACTATACTAAAATCAAGATTAATACAGTCTTCCTGCTGCCAACTTGTTATCTGTTCAGCCATGTGATTCATCAATGTAATTTTTCCGTTTTTGTCAGTTGAAATTACACCGTCGCCAATAGATTGGAGGGTGATCCACAGTTGTTCTTTTTCTCTGCTAAGAGCAAATTCTGATAGTTTTCGTTCAGTTACATCTGTAATAAAGCCTTCAATTGCAGTTGCCTGCCCTTCATTATTATAAATACCAATTCCTTGTTCCCAAATCCATTTTAGTGTACCGTCTTTAGTTATAATTGGGTATTCACCTTGAAATACATGCCGATTATTAATGCAGGTTTTCCATTTTAATATAGCTTTCTCGCGATAATCCGGTGTAATCATATTTATAAATGACAATTCTTTATTATTTATCAGTTCCTTCGGTTTATAACCGGTGATATCCTGGCATAATCCCCGTATATATTGGATGGTCAAGTTTTCATCGCTGCTGCAGCGATATACTATACCAGGTAGATTTGATATTAAAGTATTAAGAAAGCGATTTTGGTCTTCCAATTCCTGCTGTGCTTTCATCTGAGCAGTAATATCGATATAAAGAGAGATCAAATATTTTTTTTGAATAAGAAAAACATGGGTCTTAATCCATTTCATTAGAGGTTGAATAAAACTGATATCTTCTTGAGGTTCTTGTGAAAGAACGGTACGATTAAAAAGATTAAACCAAGGGCTGTCGTTAGTCGCATTTATGTTATCGAGGAATTGATTTAATTTTGATCCAATTAGATGATTTTTTCTAAATCCTGTTAGTTTTTCAAAAGCAGCGTTCACAGAATTAAATAAGTAATCTTCAGGCTGTCCTTGTTTATCGTAAATTATCTGATGACAAACGTAACCTATAGGTGAATGTTCAATAATATCTTGAAAAATTAAGTTATCTAACATTTTCTAGGACTCCTTTAAAA
>JAAZMN010000171.1 GCA_012798795.1 Bacillota bacterium
AGCTCTACAGCAAAGTTCCAGTTGGCTGTCTCAGTTTCAACATTATCTGCCAGTGGTTTCATAACAAGAGCTTTTTCTTTTGATGGGCATACTTGCACACAATTGCCACAACCTGTACAATCCAGAGAAGATACCTGGATACGATACTGTAAGCCCTTATAAGCTCTTCCTACTGCAGCTTTAGTTTTGAATGCCTCAGGTGCGTTCTTTAACTCGCTTTCTTCGACCAAAAATGGACGAATTGCCGCATGAGGACAAACAAATGAACACTGATTGCACTGGATACAATTTTCAGAAATCCAAATGGGTACGTTAAGAGCAACACCACGTTTTTCATACTTAGTTGTACCAGTTGGGAAAGTACCATCCGCATTAAAAGCACTAACCGGCAGATCGTCTCCCTTAAGTGCTGCAATAGGTTTAATAACCTGATCAACAAACTCCGGTACACTCTCTAAGCCTGCAGCGGCTTCATCGACAGCATCCACCCAGGATTCAGGATAATTAATCTGTTCTAATTGACTTACACCGGCATCAACTGCAGCGTAGTTCATATTAACTATCTTATCACCTTTACTGCCATAAGTTACTTTAATAGCATGTTTAATAAACTTAATGGCGTCCTCTGGAGGAATAACATTGGCTATCTTAAAAAATGCCGCCTGCAAAATTGTGTTTACTCTGCCGCCCAGTCCTATATCGGCTGCAATGGTATTTGCATCAATATTATAGAATTTCAATTTCTTTTCAGCAATAGTACGTTTCAAAGACGCAGGTAGATGTGTTTCCATCTCCTCAAGAGTCCAAGGTGAGTTAAGCAGGAAAACACCCTCCGTTTTAATTCCTTCTAGCAAATCATATCTAGTTACATACGAGGCATTATGACAGGCAATTAAGTCAGCTTGATCAATTACGTAGGTGGACTTAATGGGACTTTTACCGAAACGTAAATGAGAAACAGTAATACCACCCGACTTTTTCGAATCATAGACAAAATAACCTTGAGCATACATATCTGTATGGTCACCGATAATTTTAATGGAGTTCTTATTTGCACCTACAGTACCGTCTGAGCCTAAACCAAAAAATTTGCAGCGATACAGCCCTTCCGGTGCAGTATCAATCTTTTCTTTTACATCTAAAGAAGTAAAAGATACATCATCAGTGATACCAATGGTAAAATGATTTTTCGGATTTTCATCGGCAGCATTATCATAAATTGCCTTGATCATTGACGGGTTAAATTCTTTTGAACTGAGACCGTAACGCCCTCCCAGAACTGGAATATCCATCCCCGCTTCTTTTAAAACGGTGCATACGTCTTGATACAAAGGCTCTCCAGCCGCACCAGGTTCTTTGGTTCTGTCCAATACAGTTAATACCTTAACTGAATCAGGCAGTACATTAAGAAAATGTTCAGCAGAAAACGGACGATATAAACGTACCTTAATAAGTCCTACTTTTTCACCGACGGCATTTAAATAATCAACCGTCTCTTCAACTGCTTCAGCACCTGAACCCATAAGCACAATTACTCGTTCAGGATCTTTGCAACCATAATAATCAAATGGTTTATAATAACGCCCAGTTAACTTCCCGACTTGATTCATTATCTCAACAACTGTTGCTGGTACTGCTTCATAGTAGGGATTGGCTGCTTCTCTGCCTTGAAAGTAGATATCGGGATTTTGAGCTGTGCCTCGCTGTACAGGCCTCTCAGGATTTAGAGCCCGCTGGCGAAACTTGGCAATTGCATCATAATCGACTAACTTGGCAATATCTTCATAATCAATCATTTCAACCTTTTGAATTTCATGAGAAGTGCGGAATCCATCAAAAAAATGCAGGAAAGGAATACTGCTTTTGAGAGAAGCCAAATGAGCAACTAGTGCCAAATCCATTACTTCTTGTACCGAATTCGACACTAACATGGCAAATCCAGTTTGCCTGGCAGCCATTACATCAGAATGATCTCCAAAAATTGAAAGGGCATGTGCTGCAAGTGAACGAGCTGTAACATGAAATACTGTCGGCAGGAGTTCTCCTGAAATCTTGTACATATTAGGAATCATCAAAAGTAAACCCTGCGACGCAGTAAATGTTGTGGTTAGTGCACCTGCTGCTAACGAGCCATGAACCGCACCGGCTGCCCCACCTTCAGATTGCAGTTCAGATATACGTACTGTCTGCCCAAAAATATTCTTCAGCCCTTTGGCGGCCCATTCGTCACAAATCTCGCCCATAGGTGAAGAAGGTGTTATTGGGTAAAGCGCTGCAACATCACTTAAAGCATAAGCTATATGCGCCGCTGCAGTATTACCATCAATAGTTTTTTTTGCCATATAATCTAACGCCTCCTAAAAATATATATATTATTAGATCACAGGTTTTTAACAATCCTTCATCCTGCGATTAGCTAACATCCAACATATTATATTAGCTAAAACTAGTTAAATATCCTGCTTAGTTTGGAAATAAACTTTTACTGTCTTCAATAAATAAGTGGTGAGCAATTCACCACTTCGCTAAAACCTTGATTAAAATTTGAAATGCTTCACGAGTTTATTAAAACCGGCTGCCATTTCTTCCATTTTTTGGGTGCCGTTGGCTATTTCCTCTAAGGTGGCACTTTGTTCTTGAGATACACTGGCAATCTGCTGTGATGCATTACTCATCTCTATTGTTGCATAGGCAATGTTCCTGATACTGTCAACTAATTTTTCAATAACTCTATTAACTTCCAATACCGAAGTTCGTACTTCATCTAGTTTTGCAGCATTTGTCGTTAATTGAGTTGAACCGGACCTAGTTTTTTCCACAGCACTTTCAGTGTCTTCTTGGATGGTTCTAATCAGCTGTCCTACTTCAATTGTGGCCGAACTTGACTGTTCCGCCAGCTTTCTTACCTCATCAGCAACTACTGCAAAACCTCTGCCATATTCTCCGGCCCTAGCTGCTTCTATCGCCGCATTCAATGCAAGTAAATTTGTTTGTTCTGCAATATCGCTGATCATATCGACAATTTTACTAATTTCACCGGAACGTTGGCCTAGATTATCCATGGTTTGAGTTAATTCGCCAATTACTTCTTCAGTAAAAGCCATTTGGGCCGCAACATCAGTAACCTGTTCAACGCTTTCATTGACTTTACTCACAACGCTGTCGGCGTCTTTGGTCATCTTTTGTGTTTGTTTGTTTATTTGTTCAGTATTAATGGCAAATTCATCAGTACTCCCAGCTACCTGCTGCACTGAAGCACTTGCCTGATTGACAGAAGCAGCCAATTCTTCTGCATAATTATTAATTGTTGCTGCAGATTCTACCACACTAGCGATGATCTGTTTAAGCTGCTGTTTCATTTGTCCTAAAGCACTGCTTAACTCGCCAACCTCATCTTGGCTGTCAATTAGTTCGGCCACAGTCAGATCTCCTGCAGCAATTTGATTACTATATTCTACCATATTTTTCATGGGACGAGCTAAGGCATTACTCAATAATTGACTTATCAAGACTGCCAAAATTAATGCAGCAACTAAAACCCAAATATTACTATATTTTGTTTGGGCCAAATACCCTGCTGTTTGTCCACTAAAGTCCTGTTTTTCAATGGTTATTTGTTCAACTAATAACTTATCCCGAGCAATTATCTCGTTTAATAGTTCATTCAGCTGTACCTTATCTGCAACATTAAAATGCCCTGTCATTTTCACAGATTCAATAACAACAGCCGATAAATCACTATATTCAACTGACAGCTCCTGACTTTCACTAAAGACTTTTTCCAGAA
>JAAZMN010000172.1 GCA_012798795.1 Bacillota bacterium
ACCAATAATCAATAGACTAGGACTGCGTAGGCTGCAGCCTACGCAGTCTGATTTAAATCACTTTTCAATGATTATATGTTTTCATTACTTAAGGTAGAAGGAAATGTAAAATTTTATTTAAGGTAGAAGGAAATGTAAAATTCATATAGAAATCATGAATAGAGTAAAAAAGAGGTTTTACAATAGTTTTGCTTTACAAATGATTTTTTTGCTATTCTTGTCAGGAAATCTGTGCTTAATAGGATATAGATTTTGCTTGCAAGCTAAATCTGTAAGCTTATTTTATTCGTACAATTTATAAAGGAGGTGGTTATTTATAGGGTTTTAAGTGATACTTGTTTTACATAGGGAGAAAAAAAAGGGAGGTTTAATTTAATGAATGCAAAAAGAGTATTTACATCTATGTTTATGATTTTAATGTTGCTATTAGCTTCAGTAAGTGCTTTTGCTTACGTTTCTGATCGGATGGACTTTGGAGATATCGACTTTGGCGGAGCAACTGTTACATTTGTAATGCATCATGATGCTATTGCGCAGTTTGAAGAAGGCGGAGCAAGGGCCGGTATGCTTGAAGAAGCCAAAGAACTATTTAATATTGGTGATTTTGAGAAAGTTATAGTTGGTTGGGGTGAAGTTGGAGATACAGCTTTAAACCGCTTTTTAGCTGGCGACTCTACTTATGATCTTTGGCGGGTTCCTTTTGCATTTTATTGGGGCCTAGCATCTCGTAGTGCATTCTATCCGGTTAATGAGATTCTACCGGATGAGTATTTTGAACAATTACCAAAGATAACTCATGATCGCAATTATGAGTTAGCATATAAAGGTCAAATGTACCATTTCTCAGCCGGAGTTGATGATTATGGTCATTCATCGTATGTAGTATTCAACAGAGACTTAATCGAAGCTGAAGGCTTGGATGATCCATATGAGTTATACGAAAATGGCGAATGGACTTTTGAAAAGGTTACCGAAATGGCAAGAAAAGCTACCCGAGACACTGATGGTGATGGTGTAATTGATCAATGGGGTCTTTCTGATAATGATCCGAAGAACTTAGTATACGCTTATGGTGGTGCAGTTACCAGACGGGATGAAAATGGTAAAGTTTACTTCTCAATGGATGAACCTGAAGCAGTTGCAGGATTGCGCCAATGGATAGATTGGGTTAAAGTAGACCAAATCGCAAGTGGTGGCGAGAATGAATTTGGTGCAGGTCAAATTGCTATGGCATTCATGCCAATGTATGCTATTGGTAATCACCAAGACTGGCCATTCAGTCATGGAGTATTACCATATCCACAGGGACCATATACAGACGAAGCACTTTTCCTACCAGGTGCCGGTGATTCATGGCATATTCCTGCTAATGCAGAGTATGCATTAGGTTTAGTTGCTTTAGATAACTTCCTCTTTTCACTTGATAGCTATTATGAGGATCTAGATAACTATATCGCCGGAAGAATCGCAGATCGTGAGTCTTATGAGATTCTCTACGATGCAGTTGAGAACTTCTGGCCGGAAGATTACTATATGAACTTTGTTGGTGATCGCTGGAATGGAGACTTACCATACGGTAAAGTTTGTGGTGATATCAACGGTGGTGTAAGCCCTGCAACAGCTACTGCTGAGGTTAAGGATGCAGCGCAAGCCATTATTGACGAAATGTTTGACCAATAAGAATAAAAAACAGACAAACACTGTGTAGGTTAACGCCTACACAGTGGACCGTCTTTCTTATGATGCTAGATAGTTACAGAAAGCGGGGATGTTTTCATGAAGATCACGCTATCCTTTGATTTTATAAAAAATAGACGACTATTTCTTTTATTTTGTTTAGTCTGGCTAAGCTTACTTAGCGGTGTAATTAGTGCAAATGAAACACATTTATCTACATTTATGGTTCCTTATAGAAGCTATACATTTAACTATTGGGGAAATGCAGTGGAGGGACCAATTTCTTATTTGCCAAAAAGGGTAATTTCCGCTAGTGAAATTGGCCTTGATAATTTGCGGCAGCCTAAAGACTTGGTTGTTAACTCTCAAAATGGTCATATATATATTGCTGACACTGGTAACAATCGCATTGTCCATTTAGATTCCGATTGGAATGTATTAGAAATTATCGACCGATTTATTAATGATGGTAATGAGGATAGATTGACTAGTCCCAGCAGTTTAGCAATTGGTCCGGAACAGCACATATATATTGCTGATACCGGCAATGAGAGAATTGTTCAACTAGATCAAGCTGGTAATTTAGTAAATATCTACACATCACCGCATGAGGAACATGCAGGTGTTTTTGAAGATAACTTTAGATTTCGACCTATAAAAGTCGGAGTAAATGAAAAAGGGCACTTATTTATTTTATCTGAGGATTTTTTTGACGGCTTCATTACGATAGATGCCGATGGTATTTTTCGTGGACTGATTGGTGCTCCAAAGGTATCGGTTAGTTTAACTGAATATATCTGGTTCTTACTATCCACAGATGAACAACGAGCAAAGCGCAACCTATTTTTGCCTACCGAATATAGTGGATTTACTTTGGATGAGAATGGATTCCTTTATGCTACAGTTACTAGTGATGAGGGCGATGCTATTAGAAGACTAAACCCTGCAGGAGCAGATTCGTTGCGTAGGACTGGTTTCCACGATCCCATTGGTGATGTCAATTATACTAATATGTGGGATCAATCCACATATTACGGACGTTCTACTTTCGTAGATGTTACAGTTCTTCCTATGGGTGTTTATAGTGTGTTGGATAGGACTAGAAGCAGAATTTATACCTACGATTATGATGGGAATTTACTATATATGTTCGGTTATCGTGGTCGCGCTCACGGACAGATAGCTAGAGGTATAGCTATTGAGAATATTGGTTTGGATTTGTTGGTTCTTGACGATGAGCGCGGACAGATTATGATTTTTGAACCAACTGAGTATACAAAAATGGTTTGGACCGCGCTAGAGCATTATGACAAGGGTGAGTATATAGAGGCAGAAGCGG
>JAAZMN010000016.1 GCA_012798795.1 Bacillota bacterium
CATACGCATCTGCAATTGCAAGTATACGGCATTCTACCGGAATTTCACTACCTGCTAAGCCCAATGGATAACCCTTACCATCCCAACGCTCATGGTGACACAGTATTAACCTGGATATCCCAGCTAAATGTGGCGAAGAGGTAGCAATACTATACCCTTTTTCCGAATGCAGCTTAATTACTTTCCACTCTTCTTTAGTCAGCGACCCAGCTTTTGAAAGAATATCATCAGGAATGCCTACCTTCCCTAAATCGTGAACTTTTGCCAGCAAAGCTAGATCATCCTGCTGATTCTTGGAAAGCTTGAGCTTTTTGGCTATTTCCAAACAAATCTTTTCAATATGAGCGGCGTGTCCGTGAGTAATATAGTCTCGCTCTGCTAAAGCCACCATCAAAGCTTTGACAATCTCCGACTTTATACCAGCACTGCGGTAAAGTTTATCGTGAAGCATGATATCATCTGCATTTTTGTACAGCTCGGTCATTGATGTTTCTTGATTGTCAGCAGTAGCCAACCCAATAGATATACTCAGAGGCAAATTCTTATTTTGCTGATTATATTCGTAAATAGATGCACGAATGCCCTCTACTATCTGGTTTGTTTGACCATAATTATGCCTTGGTAATATAACTCCAAACTCATCTCCACCAAGCCTCGCTGCAATAGCATCAGCACTGCAGTTCTCTAAAAGGATCTCGGCAAAATTTTGCAAAAGCAGATCGCCGTAGAAATGGCCCATACTATCATTGATAATTTTAAGACCATCAATATCAGCGATAATCATAGATACCGGATAATTCTTTCCATTTTCGCTTTCCAATTGTTCAAAATGCTCTTCAAAATATCTGCGATTATACAATCCGGTCAGCATATCACGCATACTCAAAAATTCAAGTCTCTGCTGATAATTAATTCGTTCGGTAATATCGCGAACAAGTCCGGTAAATCCGGTAGTCATGCCAAAACTATTTTTGATAATATTGACTGAAACTTCGCCATAGCAAATTGAGCCATCTTTGCGTCTAAGCTTAATAGTATTAACTTTCCTTGGTTTTTCAGATTCCCACACCTGGCGAAACATTTTAAAAACCTTTTTCTTTTCAAGACACAAAGAAAGCATGTTAATTCCCTTTAACTCATTGAACTCATAGCCCAGCAGTTCATACAAAGACTGATTACAGAAAGTTATATGACCTTCTAGATCAATTTCATAGTATCCTTCCTGCATGTTAGCTAAAATTTCACGATACCTTTTTTCTGACTGGCGTAATGATTCCCTAATCTGCCTTCGTTTAAGCGTATCTTCTAAACTACGAGTAAACAAGGCATAAAAACGCTCTTCATGCAGTGAAAGCGGTTCGCCCTGCTCTAAATATAGATAATCTTTTTGATTAGAAAAGTAATGAAGAAAACTGTTAGATTTTTTAACCTGACCTAAGGGATTTTCAGTATCAACAAAACCCCAGTAACCGCTGCAACCGCTTAAAACCGGTTCATGCAGAATCAAGACTAGTTTCTGCACACCTAATAGACGGCTGGCTTTTTCAATTACCTGTTGAAATAATTCTTCATCCGATAATTCACTGTCAAAAGAGATGATATCTAAAATTAAAAGCAGTTCAAAAGTTTCAGTTATCAAGTCACTTAACCCCCAATCACAACCGAAAGCGATTTATTATGATATAACGGAATTCCCAAAGAACTGCTGATCTCTCCATATGTTAGTAAACCTATAGCAGGTAATTCATCTAATACTTGATAAATGTTATTCACCTCACCGGCATATTTTTCCTGTAATAAATCATAGCGCGATATACCGCTGAACAATAAAGCAAATTCTGGATTATTATGATAAGCTAATGCTTCTTTCGTAATTCTCATGGCTATGACAGGCAGAGCAGGTATGCTTGTTGTCATTAACGTAACTACAGAATTTTGGGGAACTCCGGTGCTGCATATTAATGCATGATCTTCTACAGCAAAAATATCCCTAATCAAAAATTTTCGATTAGTGCAAGGGATACCGAGACAAACAATACTCAACGCATTTTGATTGCCTAATTGAACACTGTTTTCCGCCAATTGATCATTAACTAAATTTTTATAGCGTTGGACAGCAGAAATCCCATCAAATTCAAAGATCTCATTGTCAACTGCTCGAGTAACCAGCATAGGCTCGCCAATTGGTATCCACCCATGGCCGATACAGTTGGAAATCTCCAATTTTTTTATCTTAACTACCGCAATACCATGCCTAGAAAAACCCGCCTCCGTGAACTGCTGAACACAAGCTCCACCAAAATATTTACAGGCAGGGCCTAAAGGTGAATATATTCCCCGTAGTACATCTGGAAGTTCTCCTAAATGTACACTGGGGAAAATCAAAACAGTCCCCCCGATATCACCATTTTCAGCAAGGGATAGTCCTAATTGCTGACCGATATGATAACCGGGTATGTCACATCCGACTAATAATTCAGTTTTAGCTTCAACTCCCCAAATAGTAAGTGCGGCTACTCCGCGCTGCATTATTCCAACACTGTTAAATAATCCAGGCATATGAACTCCTATTAAAGGTTTACTCTCCAGTTTTTTGACAGCAGTTTCAAAAATATCTTTCAGATCATAGTCTCCGGTATAAAATAAAAGCGTCAGATCCGGCAGAGGCATATCTGACACAGCCTGAGACAAACCTTCGATAACAGCAGCTTCTGCATGTTTTTTTGAGCTCATACCTATACGCGAATGCATTATATTCCCTCTAATTTTAGTAATTTTGATAATTGTTTATTTATTAGTTTCTCTAACTATATGCTCTTTTCCTGCATTTCGCAAGAAACCCTTATCAATGTTTATTTGATAAGGGTTTCTCAATCAATCCTATAAAAGTTATTTTATCCGTAATAAGCTTGATTCCAGCGTAACCGCTGTTTAAAATCGTTTATTTCGGTTTTTTCATCAATCACAACACATTCAATTCCTGCTATCTCAGCAAAATCTACCATATCCACAGCAGTAAGAGCTTGACTAAAACTTGTGTGATGAGCACCGCCGGCTAAAATCCAAGCTTGTGCCGCAGTACGTAAATCCGGTTTCGGCATCCACAGCCCGCGAGCAACAGGCAGTTTAGGTAGATCTTTAGGCTCAACCACTTCAACCTCATTGACAATCATCCTAAAACGGTGACCCAAATCAACAATAGTAACATTTATAGCCGAACCTGTAGCAGCCGTAAATATAGACCTTACCGGATCTTCCTTCCCACCTATTGACAGAGGATGAATTTCCAATACAGGCTGGTCAGCGGCAATCGACTCACACACCTCAAGCATATGTGCACCAAGTGCCTGCATGTTCCCGGGCTGAAAATGATAAGTGTAATCTTCCATGAATGAAGTTCCACCCTCTAACCCTTTAGCCATTACTTTCATGAGACGCAATAAAGCAGCAGTTTTCCAATCACCTTCGGCGCCAAATCCGTAACCCTGAGCCATCAATCTCTGGACAGCCAAGCCGGGCAGCTGCTTCAAACCATGTAAATCTTCAAAAGTAGTCGTAAACCCAGTATACCCACGTTGATCTAAGAACTTTTTCAGACCTATTTCTATCCGTGCTTGTTCCATCAATGAGCTGCGATGTGCACCATTTGGTTTTAGTGAATCTACCATGGGATAAACAGTGTCATATTCGTCCAGCAGTTGAGTTATTTCAGCTTCTTTAACCTGATTGATAACAGAAACCAAATCTCCAACGCCATAACCATCAACGGAAAAACCAAACTGCAGTTGAGCCTGTACTTTATCTCCCTCGGTAACTGCTACATCCCGCATATTATCTCCAAAACGAGCAATCTTTGTTGTCTGCCATACATGCCAACCCAGAGCCACTCTTAACCATCTAGCTAATTCATCCTGCACAGCCTCATTTTGCCAATGACCCACAATTACTTTACGATCAATTCCTAAGCGGGTAGCAATATGACCAAATTCGCGTCCACCATGTGCCGATTGATTAAGATTCATAAAATCCATATCCATATCCTGCCAGGGAATTTCCTTGTTAAATTGCGTATGTAAATGGACAAAAGGCTTCTGCAGTAATTTTAATCCATTAATCCACATCTTTGCCGGCGAAAATGTATGCATCCAGGTAATCAGGCCAATGCAGTTTGGAGCTGCATTTGCTTCTAGACAAAGTTGCGTAATAGATGCAGCATTAGTCAATAATGGTTTGTAAACGACTTTAACCGGTATTTTTGCTGAATCATTGTAAGCTTCAGCTATTAACCTGGAATGTTTTTCTACCTGTTTTAAAGTTTCCTCTCCGTATAAATGTTGACTACCTGTTGTAAACCATACTTCATACTTCTTTTGATCAAACATATTTACTACCTCCTCTAAATTTGTCAAGCGATTGTAAAATTGCTGGCAAAACAGTTACAGAAGCCGTTGAGCTAATGAACATAGCCAGAGCCATTAAAAACCCGAAAATCGCAAGTGTGGAAAAAACAGAAAAACACAGCACCAAAAACCCAGCAATCAGTGTTATTGCATTAATCATAATAGCATGACCAGCTGTAGTAATACTCCATTGACAAGCTGTTCTTAAATCCTTTCCGGACTTCTGTTCTCTAATTACCCGACTGATCAGGTGAATTGAATAGTCTATTCCAATTCCAATAACAATACTGCCAATGAGAACTGTTCCCGCATCCAAAGGAATCCCCATCCAGCCCATTAAACCAAAATTGGCTCCAATGGTAAAAATCAACGGTAGCAGTGCCAGACAACCAAGAATTAAAGAACCGTGGAAAACAACTAACAATACCAGTACTGTTATGATGGAACCAATTAAACTTTTGATCTGACTTTCTGAAAACCGCTGCATATGATGGTGGAATATTTTGGGTATACCGGTAACAGTAACTGTCATTTCTTCAGGAATTAAATCACCTAACCCAGACTCTATCTTAGATAGAGTCTCAGCAACTTTTGTAGTTTCAGCACTCATAACAGAAACATAAATTACAGCCTTTTGCTGTTGGTCCCGACTAAGAAAAACACCAGTAAAAGCTGAAGGTAATTGTTTAAATGCAAGAGCTACCAAATTACCGTGCAGTTTTCCATCTGGACTAAAATCTCTGGCCATTGAAGCCATCGAAACAGTACTGCTTACCAAGGGAAACGGTTTAACATAATCCTCCAGCTCTGCCAAAAGAGGTAAAAATTCAGGTTCTAAAGCTCCTTTTGGCTTATTGGTATCTACTACGATGAGAACTTGTGCAGAACCGCCAAATTTATCCTCATATATTCTAATGCCTTCCGCTACTGAGCTGGAACTGCGGAAATAGCGGGCAATATTTGCTTCAACCGTAAGATAGTTGATGCCAACAACACTGAGGATAAACACAGCTGTGCCAATTACCAGAACTAAGCTGGTATGCTCTACCACCCAATTGCTCATCCATTCCAAAAGATGAGAATAAAATGTACTCCTTTTCACTTTGGTTTTCTGCTGCGGTGCAGGTAAAATCGCCAATAACGCCGGAATTCCTACTAAAGCAAATATCAATGCAGTTAAAACTCCGATAGCTGCAAACAAACCAAAGTCTCTTACAGGAATCACTGAAGAAGTTCTCAGTGAAAGGAAA
>JAAZMN010000173.1 GCA_012798795.1 Bacillota bacterium
AAAAAAGAAAGCTCGCTTAATAAAAAGCGAGCTTCTAAACTATTGACTTCAATATATTGATTACTATCTATTAATAAATGTAATTACAATACTGATTACGGCAGCTGCTATTCCGATCATTGCAGTGTTTTTAGCAGATTTTAGCTCTTTTTCCATTGTTTCTTTATAGCTGTCAAATTCATATTTTAAATCTGCTAAATCGTCAGCAAGACGCTTTTTTTGTGTAGAAGCTAAATTTAATTGCCCTAAAACATTATCTTCCATTTCTTTAGTTAAAGCAGCGAGTTCCTCTTCAGAAATCCCTACTTGAGTCGATAAGAAATCTAATTCATTTTGCAGTTCAAGCAGTTTAGCCTCAAATTGTTCTGTTTCTACTTGTCTATTTCTCTTTTCTCCTTCGAGTTTTGCACTTAAATTTCGATGGTTTTCTTCTAAACTTGTGATTATTTCATTTAACTTATCAAGCTTAACTTTTGTTTGTTCTTGGAAGGGAATTAGTTCTCCTTGAGTTTTTAACACAGTTTTCAGTATTTGGTCAACACGTTCTTCCAGCTTAATAATGGTTTGGTTCTGCTGATCATCTAAAGAAGCAATCTCAATTTTAAATTCTGCAAGTTCTGCTGCGAGAGTACCGATTTCCAAAGCACTAGCACCTCGATATTCAGCTATTTTGTTATCAAGGTGTCGCATTTCCGTTTGCTGATTTTCAAGGATCTTATCCAAGCTTTCCAGTGCATTCTCTAGCTTCTTAATTTTTTCATCTTGAATTTCACTTAAACCAGAAGCTTGTTGTTTAAGTAATTCCCCTTGCTCTTGAAGAGAATCCTTGAGTTCTTTGGTCATATCCGATTCCTTCATCAGGTTTGCTTCAATTCTGCTCATAACTTCCTCAATTTCTAACAACTTCTGTACAATATTGTTGACACGTTCATCAACTGTAATTTGTTCTTTTATGTTGTGGGAAAGGTCGTCCTCCAACGTACCAGTTTTGGCAAAAAGTTCAGTAAGATCCTTTCGAAATTCATTAGTAATTTCTTTCAACAGCTGATAATCATCTTCGGATGCTCTCAAGGTTCCGGTTTCAATTTCCTCTAATATTTTGGCAATAGTAACTGCAAATGTATAATGATCTACCGGTTCTTTTCCGGGGAAATTGCCTTCCTCATCAAGCTCTAAAAGTCCCCGATCAATTAATGATTGAATTGCCCAATGATCTTTAGATAATGTACTAGCCATTACCGGCTGAAGAGTAAAGCCTAGTAATAGAATAGTCACTAAAATACTACAGACAATTGGCGATGGTTTCATAAAATTTGACCTCCCTTATAACTACCTAATTTCAATTCTTTTAACTGAATCACAATCAAAACTTATCTCTCTAAGTATACTGTCATACAGTTTCACATTATCAATTTTAACATTTAAGATGCCGGCTTTCTTCGCACGAAATCGAATATTAACCAGTGTACCAAAGGCCAAGGGCAGAGTATTGTCTATGTCCCTGTCGCCCCAAATCTCTGAAACTTTACCAGTCAAGTTATTAACTTTCGGATGGTTCCAGCTAAACATTTGTTTTGAAATTTCATCAGCAAATAATGTTCCGCCGCTAATATCGAAGTAATCTCCAGCTATTTCGGCTATTTCAGGATCAAAAGATAACTCTAAAACGGCACCCCTGAAATCTTGAATATTAGTTGCCCAGATATGCAGTGAAAAGTAATCCCCTGCTTGAATACTATCGCCTTGATAGATTTGAGGTTCATCAATCCATACTTTAGGCTTCAGCGAAGGAACAATGATGAAGCTGGGTTGGGATGTATGAATGCTGTCATCATCATTGACAGTTACACGATAATCCAATCTTCCCGCTGCCTTGTCAGGATTTACTGCCCACTCAACAAATTGCTCTTCACCAGGATGAATAGAAGCAATATATTTCTTTTCAGTTTCGCCTTGCGCAAGGTCAAACATTGGATGAACCATAGTTGCTTCTAATCTATACGCTGAAGCACCGCCAGTGTTTTTAATAACTGCGGAAAGCTTAATCGGCAGTGGCAGCCTTTCATCTTCGGTTGTTATATCAATATCGCCTTTCAATGTAACTTGAATCTCAGGGGGTTTAAGAATTTCAATTTCTCGTTTAACAGAATTTGATTCACAGTTCTTTGCATCTGCAGCCACTTCATATTTAACAATACCAGCATCACCGGTGGCCCTGACTTTCCATCGCAGAGTTTTGGTTTCACCTACTGCGATGCTGCCTAAATCTCGTACAGCTGTATTACCTGGAATATCAGCTAATTCCAAACCTTCAGGTAGAATCAATCTTGCTGTTATATCCCTGACTTCTGATTCGTTGCCACTTTCAAAAAGACCGTACATCTCAAAGACATTATTCTGCACTACATCTTTGGGAGCATGTAAGGCAACTAATAATTCTCCATAAGATATTGTTACTCCACCTAATCCATAATGTGTAATATAAGTTTTAGTCTCATCGGGTGCTAGTGTTATCGGATCCCAAAATAAGGCAATTGCACTATCTAATTCAAATTCTCCTTTACGGGTAAAGTCTCTACCGGGAACAACGTCAAATTCAAATAGGCTGTCGGCAATACTGCCCCAATTACTGAAAATCACACGATCAGGTGTGGTAATCTCGCCGCCTCTTAATGTCCCTTGGGCTATTACTCTAGTCTCGGATAATGAGTCTAGGGCAAGCCACGAATCAGGTATTTCCTCGCCGTAAAGTATTGTGTCTGTCAGAACTTCTTCTTCTCCAAATCTAAATGGCGCACCGTCATTGTAACCCAGCATAGTATCTAAAACTAGCCTTACAGCTACTCGATGAGATACATTGTCTGTATTATGTACTTGGTATTCAATTTTGGCAGTATCAACTAATCCGGTAGTACTGCTGCGAGTGAGGCTTAATCTCTGTGTCACTTGAATTGAGCCCAACAGCCAACTGGAAACGATAGAATTATCGATAATAGTCGGAGGTTGAATAATCTGACCATAACTACCGTTTATTCCGGCACGTCGATTAGTAGGATTACCATAAACCCAGTTTTCTCTATCTATTTGAAAAGTAGTAAATGAAGTCCATGGTTGTTCTCCTCCATAGATTAAGTGTTGGTTTTCATCTCCACTTCGTTCCGGATCACCACCTGTGGTGCTGACAGATAATCTACCAGTGTCTTCGTCTGGGTCATTATTAACGATAATTCTAATATATTCATTGGCAATTTCCAAAAATGTTTCATCAAATTGAGCTTGAGCAGTCAATCCTACTGGCATAAACAGCAGCACTATACAAATTAAGGTTGTGATCCATTTTGACCATCTTGGCACAAGCCGCACTCCTTCCTAATTATTCCTCAGCTAAACGTACGTCAATTTCATCATCAATATAACTTTCATAATTTCCGTCTTCAATTGAAAAATGGATTTTCACTGTAATTATAATATCTTGTCCAGTGGATTGAATTTTGTCCTTCACATTATCGGCTAATCCAATTTTCTTAACTACTTGTCGAGAAAATTCATCAAGACGTGGGTCTAGCGATGGATTAATAATAACAGCATCAATAGTATTGCCTTTGGAATCTACGAACAGATCCAATTCGACTACACCTTCAGCCCTATCATGTTGTGCGTCTTTTGGATAACCCAATCCTCCCGGCCTTGAAAACAAGCCTCTACCACCTGGTAATTGTGGAGGTTTTAGTGCAGTTTCAGCTTCACCCTGTCCTGATTCCACAACTGAACCGGTACCACTGCTGTAAGCTCCTATGGGCTGCTCTCCGGTACCAGATGGTCCTGTTTCTTTAATCTCAGTCTCCTGTTGAGTTTGTGCGCTCTTTTCCGGAATAGATACAGATT
>JAAZMN010000174.1 GCA_012798795.1 Bacillota bacterium
TAAGATTTTTGTGTTTTTAGGCCTATATAAATGAAAAGTACAGCAGCCCTTTTTATCATCTGCCATAACTGTTTGATAATATAGTTCATATTCAGCTTTAGGTACCGCTTTTGGTTGTGACCACTGCCGCTTTGAATAATTTGACTCCCATAATTTACCATCCTGAATCCACATAACCGTTAATGAATTGGCACTTAAATTAAACGCCGGTTGGTAAACTTCATTACTTTTCGGTGATAGCTCATAAGGTTTTCCCCAGACAGTTTCTTTTTGAATAACCTTTAAACTCCTGCTTTTTTCAAAAATACTGATCCAAAATATGGTAATCCCCATTGAATCAATATATATTTGCGGATTATCACATTCTTCTTTGACTAACGGTATCGCCCCACTACAGGATTTAGTCTTCAAATCAATACAGCGATAAAATAATATATCTTTTTCTTGATTTAAATAAATCAAATGTAAATAATGATTTACATCAAAGCAGACCTGCCAATTATCGACAAAACTGTTAATATTAGTAGTTACTCTAATCGGATCACTCCATCTATTTGATTGAAAAATGCGATGGATGAGTGTACATCCTGTACGCTTAAACTCATAATTATAGAGAAGGTAGAATAGATGCGGTACTCCTGTAAAATCTGTTACCAGCTTTACCCCTCGTATTACGCCGCCGTCCACCTTGAGCTCTTCGGAACGAAAGTTTTCATCTCCATACCAATATCTAATTGTATCTTCTTTTACAAGTGCTACACTGTATATAATTGGACCACTTAATGTAACCGCACTCTCCAGTATCTTATTTGTATATAACGGCAAAGTAATCTGTCTACCATGAAGTAATAAGGATTCATTAGTCTGCTCAATACTGTAAAATCGAGGATGGTTTAATTCAACCAACATATCGTCTGTCCCCTCCTTCCTTTAATTAACTTTATGCCCTTAAGAGTATATTTAAGACTTTTTTCCCTATTCTTTCACCACTTATCCTGATATGCATAAGATGATCTCAGAAAGGAGGGTTCACTGGATGCCTATAGAATGTTATGAGCCCGATTTAGTGCGTGAATGTATTTTGGTAAATAAGGTCTATAATGAGTGTACAATTATTGATTGTCCTGTATATCGTATTCCCATCCCTCATGGATTTCCACCAGCGGTAAATGTTATAGATTGTGAAATAACAAACATTGAAGCCATTGGTAATATTATCGGTGCAGGCGAACTTACAGTCACAGTTAATTTCATTCTCAATGTTGAATATGACGGAAATGGTGAAACTCAGTTTATTCAACAATCTGCTCAGTTCAGAAGAAGAAGAGTACTGCTTGAGGGGGCTCTCCCAGGTATGGATGTAGTTGTCCTACCATTAGTACAGTGTATCACCTGCAATCCTGTAAACGATGGAACAGCCATTGAATGTGATGTAGGAATATACATTGTAGTTAAAGTTGTCTCCTTAGTTCAACTGGAAGTATGTGCTCGATTCTGCCCTGAACCACCAGAATGCGAAGCATTTGAACCTCTTGGTTGTCCTGAGTGGTTCGAACTTGCCAGATCTGGCGCGTTTTGGCCGCCATTCCCACCACAACCACCTAGGAATAACAACACATTATAATTCAATTTATGGTGGAGGGTGTACAATCCAGCATCTATATACTGATGCTGGATTTAATTTATAGGAGAAATAGAAAATGAAAATTCTAATTTTAACTCGTTTTTATTTAAACGGGCAGACATCTCATATCTTGACCCTTTGTTCAGAATTAGTGAAAATGA
>JAAZMN010000175.1 GCA_012798795.1 Bacillota bacterium
AGTTGATTCACAACTGGCTCAGCAGGTAAAACAGCAATTAAGCAGTGCTTCGTTTTCCACAGTTGGTAATCCAATGCACGTTAAAGTATAGATAAATATTTGCAAAACAAAAAAACCACCGGTTTTTATCGAAGTCGGTGGTTTTATGATCCAAATGGCGCGCCCGGCAGGACTCGAACCTGCGGCTTCCTGATTCGAAGTCAGACACTCTATCCAGCTGAGCTACGGGCGCCGGTTAGACAATCAATACTATACTATTTTTTTATTACAGTGTCAAGTTATTGCACAGCAGAGTTTGCAGTCTTCTAAGGAAGGATTTAGATGAATTATTGCGAAATTGAGTAAGTAGACTGGAGGGGTCTTGTGTGAATAATATTGCAGTTGAACAGTATTCCTTATCAATAGCAGCCGGAAAACGGTTAATTGCCAAATCAATACTGAATCTTCCAAGTGTTAAAAGAGCATTGGCTAAACACACTGTTGTTATTGTTGCTGGAACCACCAACAGTTACGCTGCAGAGGAAATATTGGGAGAATTAGGGCAGCAGGAAGGCTTTAGACGAGAATGTTTTTATCGAGGAATAACTTTACCACCAAGTTATAATACAAGCGATGTTCAGTTTCTTGGTGATGTAGTTATCGTGAAGGGTAAATGGGAAAAGGGCTTAACGATTTTTGATGTTGTGGATGATTTGACGAAAGATGATATTATCATTAAAGGTGCAAATGCAATTAATATGGCTCGTCGAGAAGCGGCTGTTTTAATCGGACATAATAAGGCAGGTACTATCGGAGTGGCGGTGCAGGCAGTGACTGGCAGGCGTGTAGAGCTGATAATTCCTGTAGGCCTTGAAAAACGGATAACTGGTGATATAGGAAGTATAGCACTGAAAGTTAATGCACCAAATGCTTCTGGTCCGAGATACTTTCCTATTAAAGGTAATATTATTACTGAGCTTGAAGCAGTTAATCTGCTTAGTGGAGTTGAAGCTGAACTGATTGCATGCGGCGGAGTATCTGGAGCTGAAGGCAACTATCAGATTGCTGTAACAGGAACACCAGAACAATTGGACAAGCTGGACAGCATTGTTGAATCACTGATTAACGAACCGCCGTTTGTTTTATAGCTGTTCTTGTAAATATTGGTTTAATTTTCAGTTAAGCCTATAGATAATTTTACTAATAACTATTATGATGGTGTTAGTGAAAATAATCTGGGGGGATTATAATGGCTATCTTGGTAACAGGTGGTGCCGGTTATATTGGGAGTCATACGAGTATTGAATTACTTAATGCCGGATATGATATTGTGGTAGTGGACAATTTATCCAATAGTAAATTGGAAGTAATGAAGCGAATCCGAGAAATAACCGAAAAAGATTTTCGCTTTTACCAAGTGGACTTACTTGACAAGCCGGCTTTATCAGCAGTTTTTATGGACAATCAAATTGATGCTGTGATTCACTTTGCCGGGTTAAAGGCTGTAGGAGAATCAGTTGAATTTCCTTTAAAGTATTATCAGAATAATGTTACTGGAACTTTAGTCCTCTGTGAAGTCATGCAGAGTTTTGGTGTAAAGAAAATTGTGTTTAGCTCATCTGCAACAGTTTATGGAATTGTTGATCAAGTACCCATTAGGGAGGATTTCGCTTTAGCACCGACTAATCCCTATGGACGAACTAAACTTATCATAGAACGGATTTTACAGGATATGTATCAATCGAATCAATACATGAGTATTGGACTGCTGCGGTATTTCAATCCTATCGGAGCTCACGCAAGCGGTAGGATCGGTGAGGATCCTAATGGAATACCGAATAATTTAATGCCCTATATTACTCAAGTTGCAGTTGGCAAATTGCCAAAGTTGCGTATATTTGGTAGTGATTACCCAACAGCTGACGGCACTGGAGTTAGGGATTATATTCATGTGATTGATCTTGCTTTAGGCCATTTGAAAACTCTTGAGAAACTTGAAGAAAACAGCGGCGTTTTTATTTATAATCTTGGAACTGGAACCGGATATAGTGTTTTAGATGTAGTTAAAGCTTTTGAGAAGGTTTCAGGCAAGAAAATTCCTCATGTTATTACTGAGCGCCGTCCTGGAGATGTGGCAGAGTGTTATGCTGATCCCACTAAAGCTAAGGAGGAATTGGGTTGGCAGGCCCAGCGCGATTTGGAACAGATGTGTAAGGATTCTTGGAGATGGCAATCAAATAATCCTAATGGTTATGAAGAGTAGCATCTGATTAAAAAATGTATCAATCGTATTTGTATAACCTATTGTTGCTTTGAAAATCAAGCGATGATAGGTTTTTTAACAGGATTTTCAGCTGCAGTGGTTAATAATTAAAGC
>JAAZMN010000176.1 GCA_012798795.1 Bacillota bacterium
ACTGAAAGCCAGGATTGGGCCGAAATGCTGCTGCGGATGTATACACGCTGGGCCGAGAAGCGTGGTTTTCAGGTAGAAATATTGGACTTACTACCCGGTGATGAGGCGGGTATTAAGAGCGTTACTTTATTAGTGTCAGGTTTAAAGGCTTTTGGATATTTAAAGGCTGAAAAAGGAGTTCACCGCTTAGTACGGATTTCGCCTTTTGATGCGTCAGGTAGGCGGCATACCTCATTTGCTTCGGTGGAAGTAATCCCAGAGATCGATGATAGTGTTGAAATCGAAATTGATCCCGGTGAGCTGAGAATTGACACTTATAGGGCTAGCGGAGCAGGGGGTCAGCATGTAAATAAAACAGACTCGGCGATTCGCATAACTCATATCCCTACTGGAATAGTGGTTCAATGTCAGACTGAGCGTTCTCAATTTCAGAACAAAGAATCTGCAATGAAAATATTAAGAGCCAGGTTATTGGAACGCCGGATTGCCGAACAGCAGGAGAAACTAGCTGAGCTCAAAGGTGAACAGAATGAAATTGCTTGGGGAAATCAGATTCGTTCATATGTATTTTGCCCCTATACAATGGTGAAGGATCATCGTACTGGAGTAGAAGTAGGTAATGTTGATGGAGTAATGGACGGCGAATTAGATGAATTTATTGAAGAGTATTTGAAACAAAAAAAGTAGATTAATAGTTCTCCCTGCTTACTTGTGGGGAGAATTTTTAAAAAAGGAGCCGATTCAGTGCGAGTTAAGTCTAAACACCTAATTGCAGTACTGATAATAATTATCATAAGCGTAATTGGCATACCAAAATTTGTTTTTCCTCATTTGGTGTCTGAGAATTTGCAGGCTGCATTGGAGAAGAAATTCGGCGGTGATATTTTTGTGGAGGTTAATACCAAATTTGGCTGGGAGTTAATAGCCGGCATTTTCAGCAGTATTAGAATAGTTGGTAAAGACCTGATTTTCGATGCTCTAACCATAGCAGAAATTGATTTAGAGTGCAGTAATTTAAGAATCAATCTAAAGAAATTAATTCAAGATCAGGAGTTTGAGTACTATAGTTGTGAAAGATTACTGACAAAGCTGATCTTAGCTGAATCCCATTTAAATCAGTATTATTGGGCTAAGATTGATCCTAACAAGTACTTTAAAATTAATATTTCTAAAGAGGGAGCTTCCTTAAACGGCGAATTTCATTTTTTGGATACTAACTGGAATCTAGACTTTGTGGGCGAGTTTAATACTGAGGGTCAGGCGACAGTGATCTTTAACCCGAAAGAGTTAATCATTTTAGATACAAGGGTTCCTAAGATATTGCTAGAACTAATAAGTGAGCATTATGTATTGGCGATAGATTTAAGCGGATTACCTCTTCCGGTTAAGATTGATCAGATTGAATTAGCTGATGAGAAGATTATACTCCTAGGAAGTGGGGTTGTTCTATGAAAAACCGGATTTTGTTGTGGATAATTGTGGCTGCGCTGGTATTTTCTGCAATAATAGGGCTGCAGCGGATTAAAATTGAAAACAGCAATAAAACCGTGGAATTGGCTGTTGATTTTCACAGCTTTACTGAGTTAGCTGCGGAAGGCTTATCAGTAAATGAAATTTTTGACTCATTGATGGAGCATGGGATTAACCGGGTTGCCCTTGAAGAATGGACTGCAGCTGAAATTGAGATGATTGCAGAAATGGGTTTAGAAGTTATACCATACATTGAAATAGACCATGTTTTAGGCAGCAGTATAACTGATAAGCTGCACGGTTTAGATTTTAATCTAATTATTTTCAGCAGCACATGTAAGGACAAACTTCCCGATGATATTGTTCAAACCGCTCAGCTTGTAGAAGACTTAGACGCAAGAATCGGTATAGTAGAGTTTAATGAACCTGTAGATATAAGTCGCATTGCGTCAGGAGACAATTCTGTCCGTGTTCATGAAATAAAGGCTTTGGAAATGAAGAAACTGTCAAGTGAAAGGATTGTTTCCCGATATATCCGGGCAGTAAAAGAACGCAATATCAGAGTTTTATATTTGCGGCCATTTGATGATTCCGACGGCTGGGAGCGTACGCTTGATTTAATTGATGGACTGAAAATAGAACTATTGAAATCTGGGTATCAGTTGGGGGATGCTGTTCCTTTTGGAAATTGGCAGCCGCCGGTTTATTTTTTCTGGATTATCAGCTTGGGAATTACAGCCGGATTTGTTTTATTTGTGAAAAAAAGTTATGTCTTACCAGCTAAATGGGTATGGGCTGTAATGGTGTTGAGCAGCATTTTAAGCGGATTGCTATTATGGTACCAAACTATGCTCGGACAGCAGATTTTTGCTCTATTAGCAGCAGTTGTTTTTCCGATATTAGCAGTTATGCAAGTTTATCAAAATAAACGCAGCATTTTTTTAAATTATATTAAAATTGCTGTGGTTTCGCTGGCAGGAGCACTATTAGTTGTGGGAATGCTGGGTGGGACAGACTTTCTTATTAAGCTGGCAGTATTTCGCGGTGTGAAATTGATGCATTTTGCTCCTGTTGTAGTAATAATTGGTATTGGTTTAGCAATTGAAGAATTGCCGTTAAATTCTCTGAAACAAATTAAGCCAGTGTTATTACAGGGGTTAAGAAATACATTTACTGCTAAGAATATTTTTCGGTTAGCACTAATCGGACTTATTGCAGCCGTATATTTGCTGCGCACTGATAATTTCATTCTGCCGGTTTCGAATATTGAATTAATTATGCGTGAAAGTCTAGAAAGAATATTATA
This sequence comes from Bacillota bacterium, assembly GCA_012798795.1. GTDB lineage: Bacteria > Bacillota > Limnochordia > Darwinibacteriales > DTU012 > JAAZMN01. The sequence continues at coordinate 2,777 of JAAZMN010000176.1, forward strand.
TGTTCGACCTCGAATCAAAGAGTTTATGTTTGGGCATCCCGCACTGGTTTTGCTGCTGGCGGGTGAGAAAAAGCATCCACTACTTTTAGGTGCTGCAGTTGTTGGGCAGTTGTCTTTGGTTAATACTTTCACTCATATTCATACTCCTATTATTTTAAGTGTTATCCGTGGATTCTATGGATTAGTTTTTGGTTTTGTTATTGGTTGGATTCTCCGTTTTTTTTACATTAAATTGAAGGGAAGATTTGGAGATGATCCTCGTTTCCGGATATTATGGTTATCATAACAGCGGCGACGAGGCAGTTTTAGCTGCGTTATGTGCAGATTTGGCTGCTCTTGGGATAGAACGCCACAAGATTACTGTTTTTTCGGGTGCCCCGAACCAGACTGAGCAGATGCATCATGTTCATGCTGTTTCTCGCTATAATCCGAAAGCTATAATAAGGGCTCTTAGACGTGGAAAACTGCTGATCAGCGGAGGAGGTTCGTTGCTGCAGGACAGCACCGGTCAGTTTACAGTTCCATATTACTTAGGGATAATAGAATTGGCTTTAGCGTTTGGTCTTAAGGTTATAGTATACAGTCAAGGAATTGGACCGGTGAGAAATCCGGTTTATCAACGATGGATTGGAAAAACTTTTCAGCGAGTTGATGGAATATCTCTGCGGGATCAATATAGTGTGGAGCTATTACAGAATTGGGGTGTCAATCCTGAGAAGATGACTCTTGCAGCAGATAA
>JAAZMN010000177.1 GCA_012798795.1 Bacillota bacterium
CATGTATTTCTGTCCGGTCAGTTACCATGCGGGATGCTTCAAGAACCTGACGGAGAAAACACGGCAGACAATCTAAAAATATTTCCATTATTTTTCCTCCAAACTTTGAAAAAGGCTGATTATCTCTCCCATTGGTGGATCATAGCTGCAATTACAACAATAGGCAACAGCCAAGGCATTATTTTCCCCATTAAGCCCCTTGCAAGATACAAGTACTTTCGGTGACGGTTGTAAGCATGATTTTATTTTTGCTTGTTTCTTATCCATTAAAATATCTCCTTTATGTTGTTTTATTAAATCTAAATCTCAATAGTATCTCCTACAGAACAAATTAGACAATTCTCACCCAAAGAACGTTTTATCTCACCCATTGCTCTAAACCCAGTACAATGTAAAGGAACAACTCTTTGAATATTGAACTCCAATAAATTACTAATCGTCTTCTGCAAACGAAGAGAAGTTACACTTTCAAGATGCATTCCAGCTACTAAAAGTTTAATCCTTTTATCACCAATAAGTTTTTGGGCATACTGAAGACTATTAATAATTCCCGGGTGGCTGCAGCCAAGAAAGATTGCAGCTTCACCATTATCCTCAATAATCAACATCTGTTCATCCAGTATCAAATCTGGTAGGAGCTTCCCATTCATTTCAAGATAAAAATTTTTGGGTGCTTCTTCAAAATTACAGGTATAAGGTATTTCTCCAGATAACAGTATGCCTTTTTCAATCTCTATAAGCTCTCTAGTATAAATAATCTGCTTTTGTATCCAATTCTGCCCAGAGATTTCAAAAGGTATTCCTACTTCTCTAGACGGCTCATCCTGGTTAGTAAATGCAAACTTCTTTTGTAAAGCATCTGGATGAGCATAAATCAACGGTCCTTTATCCGCATGTGGAAAATATTGTAATCCTCCACAATGATCATAATGGCCATGACTGATCACTATATAATCTGCCTTTTCAAGGTCAATACCCATAGTTTTTGCATTATGAGAAAAAACTGAAGATTGACCTGTATCAAAAAGTATATTTTTGTCATCTTTTTCGATCCAAAGCGATAATCCATGTTCGGCCAGCAGCCCTCGCTTTCTCACTCGATCATCAGTAAGAATATGTACCTTCATTCCCGCTTTCTCCTCTCCACAATAAAATCTCCTGTAAAAGAGACACTCCGTGTTCTTTTACCGCACTCCCGTCTTTTTGTGACGTTCTATAAATATGTGCAACTTATGCAAACCCAGTGCACATAAATAGCTGGAACCGGCAACAATTATAATCATCGCACCAGAGGGCAGATTTAAATTATATGAAATAATTAAACCCACAAGGGTAAATAAAAGGCCTAACACTATTGCCCCGCCCATCATCTGCCGTAAACTGCGGGTAAACAGCCCGGAAACTGCAGCTGGAAGAGTAAGAAGAGCAATTACCAGTATCAACCCAACAACTTTAATGAGAATAACCACGGTTAATGCAATCAAGCATAATAATAAAATATAAAGGAAATCTACTGGTAACCCCCGCAGGCGAGCATACTCTTCGTCAAAACAGACAAGCAAAAACTGCCGATAAAAAATCGCTACAATTAAGAGTATAATTAGATCTAAAAGCAAAAGGACCCGCAGTGCGGGACGGGTAACCATCAGAATATTACCAAAGAGAAAACTCATTAGATCTACATTATAACCGGGCGTCAGAGACATGAAAATAATCCCCACTGCCATGCCAACAGCCCAGAGAGCACCGATTACCGTATCTTCATGCTGCTTAGCTTTTAAATTGACTAAGCCTAGGAGTACTGCAGATAATAACGCCGTGATCACCGCACCCACCAGCGGATCTACCCCTAAATAATAAGCAACACCCATGCCGCCCAAAACTGCATGAGCGATTCCTCCACTAATAAAGGTTATCCTTTTAACCACCACGTAGGTACCAGTAATACCGCAAGCCAGACTAGAGAGGACTCCAGCAATCACCGCATTTTGTATAAAAGAATATTTACTTAGTGCCAAAATAAATTCTATCATTTTCTCAACTCCCCACCAATTACAGCAGACACTGATGTTTAATCATATCTACCGAGCTTCGATATAATTCGGCAATTACATCTTGGGAGATTTCTTCGATATTGTGAACCAGCAGATTCCGATTGAGGCAAGCCACTTTAGTTACATATGAAGATACAAACCCTAGATCATGGGAAACTATTATAATCGTAATCTTCTTATTTAACTGACTTAGGAGTTCATAAATATCCTGCTCTACCCGGTTATCAGCACTCGATGTTGGTTCATCAAGAATCAATAATTGAGGTTTAGCAGCCAGTGCCCTGGCAATAAGTATCCTCTGTTTTTGGCCGCCAGAAAGTTCGCCAAACCGATACTCTGCTAATTCTTTTACTCTCACCGCATTCATCACCTCATAAGCTGCAGTATAATCTTCTGGCGAATAGCGAAAGAATAAGCTGCCCGGTGACAGCCGCCCCATCAAAACCACATCTAGAGCAGAAACGGGAAAATCTTTACTAAATTCCCCATGTTGTGGTACGTAACCCATTAAATGCCGTACTTTATTGGGAGCTTGACCAAAAACTTTTATCGTCCCTCCTACTGGTTCCAATAAACCCAATATTAAACGAAGAAGAGTAGTTTTACCTCCACCATTGGGACCAATTACGGCCAAAAATTCTCCTGCTTCCACCTCTAGATTAATATCTTCCAGAATCAAACGTGTGTCGTAAGCAAAATTTATACCATGCAGTTCTAAAACTTTTCCCATCATTTTAAAGCTCCTTTTTAATCACCGCAGCAATCTTCCGAAGGTTATTCATATAATCTTCCGCTAAAGGATCGAGCCCAACAACCTTACCTCCTACCGCTCGGGCAGCAGACTCTGCCGCCCTTGTATCAAACTGAGTTTGAACAAAGATTACTTTAATCCCCTCCTGCTTGGCCAGGTCAATAGCTTGCGCCAGCTCCTGGGGGCCCGGTTCCTTTCCTTCAACTTCAATTGGAATCTGTTTCAGACCATAACGATCAGTTAAGTACCCCCAAGACGGATGGAAAACCATTATTTTTTTTACCGAAAGTCCCTGAAAAGTTTCAGTAAGCTCTCGGTGAAGTTGGTCAAGATCGGCTTGAAATTCTCGAAGATTTTGTTCATAAAAATCCTTATTTTCAAGATCACCAGCTGATAACTCACGACAAATCGTCTCTGCCTGTATCTTTACTAATAAGGGATCCAACCAGATATGAGGATCTTTTACTTCCTTGTTCTCAAGTAAGCTATTAGCTTCATGATTATGCGGCCCTTCGATGTTCCTCAGGGTAATTCCTTCCCTAGTATCTACAATTTTCAGCTGTGGGTTAAGGGACTGAATCTGCTTGATCCATACAGTCTCAAAAGGTACACCAATCCGGAAATAAAGGTCAGCCTCAGCTAAGGCCGCCATTTGTTTAGGCAATGGTTCATAGGTGGCTGGGTTCTGCCCTGGACCTACCATCACCGATACTTTTACTCTATCCCCACTGATTTTTTCTACAAAATACTTCTGCGGTAAAATACTAACAAATACATTTAACTGCTGTTCAGATTGAGAAAAATGAGAAACTATATTCCCTTTACCCAATAAAATTACAAACATTAATAATATGAATGGCAAAATATATTTCCAAATACCACTCTTGTTTTTTTGCATTAAAACTCCTCCAAAAAACTACTTTGACTCAGCAGCGCATACCAAATGAAAAGAATGACACTCATCACACTTTTCCACAGCGTGATTACGCGAAAACGACTCCCAATGCTTTTGCTGCTCAGGTGTTAGTATTCCCGTTCCACGACAAAGGGGACAAGTACTTCTAAAAGCAGATAGAATTGCTGTCCTGATAAATTCCGAACGATTAGGAATTCCTTCCATTGCTTTACTAAGTGTTTCATCAACTTTAAAAGTAATGACTTCCTGTTTCTTTTTGCCTTCCATCGCAATTCCTCCAAAATATTTTGTAATACCTTGTAATATCAATAGTATTACTTTGTATTATTTCTGTCAAGCAAAACTTGCTGCTGCTCATTTCTTTAATTCTCTTGACACATCCTATATACCATACTACAATCTACCTAGTAGTTTACTAATTTACTAAACTACTAAATAGATATAGGAGGTAAACCAGTGAAAATTCCTACAACATTGAAACACAAACCGGTAATAGTATCGGAAAATTATGAGAACGTTGATGGTCGACAAGCTTATAATTCTGACGCCAAGGGTCTATCGCTAGGGCTTGCTCAATGGAATGACCGCGGAAAAGTAGATATTTCAGCAAAGGTATGGAGGCATACAGGCGAAAAATGGTC
>JAAZMN010000178.1 GCA_012798795.1 Bacillota bacterium
TTCCATTGAAGACGGGTACTACCTGATTCGACCAAACAATGGTCAAGCGGATACTACCAGTGAATTTATGTTTGGTGTAGTACTAGGTTATGAAATAAAAAATGGGAAATTAGGGCGGGCAATTTTTGATACCACAATTTCAGGTATTGCTTTTGATGTATTAAAAACAGTCAGCATGGTATCAAATGATATGAAATGGACTGTATCAGGAATGTGTGGTAAAAAACAGCCAATGCCTGTAGGAATGGGTGGCCCGGCAATCAAATGTCGTGTTAATATAGGGGGGCGATAAAAATGACTGAGCGCGAAATTCTTGACTATACAATAAAGAAACTTAAAGCAACCGGTATTGATCATGCAAACTGCTCACTGTCTAAAAATACAACCTATGAAATGAATGTTGAAGCTGGTAAAATGACTCTTATCAGAACTGTTTTTAACAACAACCTTAATTTGTACGTTATTAATAATAATCAAAGTGGAAGCTACCGCATTAATAAGCTTGATAAACCCTTTATCGATAGAGCTGTTGCTGAAGTAGTCGAAATTGCAGAATCATCTGAAGCCGATCCTGCTCATGCAATTGCAGAGTACCAACCAAAAGCACAATTCAGTACTGGACCTGATAAACCAAATGAGGATTTAATGTATACGCGGCTAGATGAATTCCTAGATGATGTAAAATCTAAGTATCCGAAAATAATGTTAGAGAATGCTTACTTTACATTTTCACAGAACACTATGGGTCTTGTTAATACAAATGGAATAGATTTTACTGTATCTAAAGGGATATACCGCTTTAACTGTGTGTTTTCTGGAAAGGATGAGAAAAAGAGTTCTTCTTTTAATTATACCGGTTTATCTACTAAGGATTTGAATCAAAAGTTGATAGATTACGGCAGTCTAGACTATCTACTGCAGCAATCCAGTGAGCAGACAGATACTAAATCATTGTCCGGCAAGTTTGTTGGCGATATAATTGTCACTCCTGACTGTATGGGCGATTTCCTCAGTTACTTATTAAACATTACTGTACGTGACGGGGCTTTGATTTCAGGCACCAGTGTATATAAAAACAGTCTGGGAAAACAAATTGCCGATTCTCGCCTTACTATCCACTCGAAACCTGTTTCCCCTGAAATTGCCGATGGCTATTATTTAACCGACGATGGTTATACTGCCAAAAACAGTACTATTATTGACCAAGGAGTATTAAAAACCTTTCTCCTCAGTCTTTATGGAGCAAATAAAACAGGGCAATCACGAGCTGTAAATGACGGGGGGTGTTATGTAATAGAGCCGGGAACTAAAAGTTTGGATGAAATTATCAGTAAAGTCCAACAGGGCATTCTCCTGGCACGTTACTCCGGCGGCAATCCCAGTCAAAACGGGGATTTCTCGGGAGTGGCTAAAAATAGTTATTACATTGAAAATGGGAAAATTCAGTATCCTATCAGCGAAACTATGGTCGCAGGTAATTTAATAGATATGCAGCATAACATTATCGATATCTCTAAGGAACGAGTCGACTTCGGCTCCGGTATTTATCCGTGGATTGCATTTTCAGGAATTACAATCTCAGGAAAATAAAACTCATTTATACACCAGTTTATAGTAGGCTGTTGGAATGACTTCCAGCAGCCTTTTTGCATCAATTTCCATCTTTTAATGGACCTGAACAGATACATCCTTATGGCTTGTTCTGATATTCACAGGGTTCTGCCCTTTTTGGTACACTGCGGTATATCTTGTTATTTTGTTTGATATCTTGTTTGCCTCTAACTCTAAGTTGCTGTTTACTTTAGCCCGATCTGCTTCAATAAAGAATTGTAGAGAGCCGCAGGCCACAGCTTTCTTAATTCGCCCAATAATCTGTGCATAAATCGGCTGAGCACTATCAAATTTGATTTCGAACAAGCAATCACCCCGTTCTTTCTATTACATAGTGCCCTAGTTTACTAGTGCACTATTATTATATTGCTCCTTTGCTCCTTTTTTGTTTGTCAATAGGCAAAAGCAAAAATAGACAAAATCGGTAGATTTAGATACAATAAATACATGAATAAGAAGGAGGGCTGAGAAATGCACTTAACCCCGGAACAAAAAAA
>JAAZMN010000017.1 GCA_012798795.1 Bacillota bacterium
CCGATATAAACGGATTTGAGATCTGTAGACGTATTCGTGAAGGATATAACTTTCCGGTTATCATGCTAACAGCTAAAGATGATGAAATTGATAAGATCACCGGTCTTACATTAGGAGCAGATGATTACATAACGAAACCTTTTCGACCGCTGGAAATGGTTGCTCGTGTGAAAGCACAACTGCGGAGGTTTACGGAGTATAACTTGAGCGATTCACCGCAGGCAGGCGATGTCCTTGCGTTTTCCGGTTTAGTTATGAACAAGGATGCACACGAATGCACTCTTAACGAAAAGCCTCTATCTCTAACTCCTACAGAATTTTCTATTTTATGGTTGTTGGCGTCAAATCGCGGGAGAGTAATCAGTGCGGAGGAAATATTTCATAAAGTGTGGGGAGATAGGTATTTTACAAACAGTAATAATACAGTGATGGTACACATCCGCCATATCAGAGAAAAGATGAATGATTCGGCAGAAAATCCCAAGTACATTAAAACAGTATGGGGAGTGGGCTATAAAATTGAGAAATAGGAAAAAAGTCCAAGGTGATTACTCCAGATTAAAAAGAAAAGTTTCGTCTCGAATAGTCTTGGTTATTTTGGGTGCAGTAGCTATTGTGATCTGTATCTTTGGTTATTGGACACTTACTGGTAAAGATCCAGTAAAATACGTTATTCTAGATGAATCTTGTATGATGTCGGTTGACGCTTTTGGAGTTTTCTTGTCTGTTTTTAAGAGTAACAAAGGCTTTTTTCTAGGCTTAGCTGTCTGCCTATATATTTTACTGCGGTTGTTTATGCATTGGCTTGTGAAATATTTTGATGAGATTAGTGCTGGTATGGATCAACTTGTAGCAGAAACAGACGGGGAGATCACTTTATCACCTGAGCTAAATTCTATGGAGCAAAAACTAAACGCAATAAAGAATACATTAGAGAAACAGAAAAGAAGTGCAGAAAAAGCCGAACAGCGTAAGAATGACTTAGTCATCTATTTAGCCCATGATCTTAAGACGCCTCTAACATCCATTATTGGATACTTAAGTCTTCTTAATGAAGCACCTGATATGCCTGTTGAGCATCGGGCAAAGTATACAGGTATTACCCTCGAAAAAGCCTTTCGTTTAGAGCAGCTGATTGATGAGTTTTTTGAAATTACAAGGTTTAATCTCCAAACTATTGTATTGAATAAGAGTAAGATCAATCTGTCCTTTATGCTGCAGCAGATTGCTGACGAATTTTATCCAATGCTGGCTCCACAGGGTAAAAAAGCAGTTGTCCATGTACCTGAAGAGCTTACTTTATGGGCAGATGCCGATAAGCTTGCCCGTGTTTTTGGAAATATCTTGAAAAATGCAATTAGCTATAGCTATGAAAATAGCACCATCAATATTACGGCGCTCCAACAAGACGAGAATGTTGTGATTACCTTTGTAAATACGGGAGATCCTATTCCTACCCAGAAGCTGGAGACCATATTTGAACGATTCTATCGCTTGGACTCGGCCCGTTCTACTAATACTGGTGGTTCGGGGTTAGGACTTGCAATCGCTAAGGAAATTGTCAGTGCTCATGATGGTACAATAGCAGTGGAAAGCAGCAGAGAACAGACGGTCTTTCGTGTTATCCTGCCAACTAACGTCATTTTAAGTGATTCTTAAGGATTTGATAAGCTAAAAGTTTAATATGGCCTGTCTGGTTTTGGTATGATTAAATTACTGGAACCAGACAGGTTTTGTTTTTCAGGGAGGATGTGAAGGGCTATGATGCCAGAGGCGAATCCTGGCAAAAATTTGGTCGTAGAAGTAGATGGTCAGTTATACGCTCGGATTCCTATTAGAACTCATCTTATTCGGCCATATGACAATATAATACAGAACGTTACAACTTACATTCAGGATTTGGTAATGGAAACAGACATAGTAGTAATTAGTGAGAAAGCTGTGGCCATAACACAGGGAAGGGTTCTGCCAATTGCTCAGATCACTCCATCGCGTCTTGCTGTATTCCTTTCCCGTTTTGTTCATAAGTCGTCCTACGGGATTGGTGTGGGCAGCCCTCATACTATGGAGTTAGCTATTAGAGAAGTGGGGCGGTTTCGAGTAGTTTTAGGCGCATTTGTTGGGGCTTTGGGTAAGCTTTTTGGAATTCGCGGATTATTCTATCGTGTGTGTGGGGAAAAAGTGCGTGGTATTGATGGGCCGTGTTCTAATACTATTGCCCCATATGATCAGTGTGCAGTATTGGTGCCCCGAGATTCGCAGCACATCGCCGAAAAGCTGGGATCACTTTTGGGCTGTTTAGTGGCAGTTATTGATGCCAACGACTTTGGTATAAATATTCTCGGAGTCTCTTCGTCCCAGCTTCTAGACACAGATTTTCTAGTCAAAGTCTTAAAGGATAACCCTTTAGGGCAGAGTAGTGAACAGACGCCTATAGGAATCATTCGGCGTTTGGAGGACTCATCTATGGAGGCTTTTTAACATTAGTCCTGCCAGATAGTATTTGAAGCGCCTAATTTTTAGGCGTTTATTTTTTTATACTTGACATATATTTACATTAATGCTATATTGATAACAGCAACAATTACTGACAAGAAATTGGAGGGCTTATTTATGAATGAACAGCGGGCATTACCATTATTAGGAGAGAAATTCCCAGCAATGAAAGTTAAGACTACTAAGGGAATGATTTCTCTTCCTGATGAGTATAGTGGAAAATGGTTTGTTTTATTTAGTCATCCCGGTGATTTTACTCCGGTATGTACAACTGAATTCATTGGATTTGAAAAAAGAAGACAGGATTTTGCGGCTTTGAATTGTGAATTAATTGGATTATCAGTTGATCAAGTGTTTTCTCATCTAAAATGGATTGAATGGATTAAAGAAAAGGCAGATGTGGAAATTGGATTTCCGGTAATTGCTGATGAATTAGGAGTTATAGCATCTACTCTTGGAATGCTTCATCCAGGTAAGGGCTCGAATACGGTTCGTTCAGTATTTATTGTTGATGATAAAGGAATTGTCAGGATAATTCTTCACTATCCGCAGGAAATAGGACGCAGCGTTGATGAAGTACTGCGTGCAGTGAAAGCGCTACAGTATGCAGACAAAAATCAGGCAGCAATGCCTGAAAACTGGCCGAATAATTCTTGGCTGGGGAATAAGGTGATCATACCTCCAGCCAACAGTGTGGACGGTATTAAAAATCGTCTGAAGGAAGCTGAGAAGGACAAAAACATAGAGTGTTGGGATTGGTGGTTCTGCACCAGGAATGTTGATTAAAATTACCGGATAAACCCTCAGGCAAATGCTTGAGGGTTTTTATTAGGCTTTCTCCAGACAGATAAAGCTCTGTCTGTTGTGGCAGGTGTTAAAAATGGTTAGCCTGCTTGTCGAGTAATTTTTTCACTGGTTTGCAGCAGTGCTTTGTTGGCGTGGCTGTTCTTGCGGGCAAATTCGCGAGTGGTTGGGTTGAGGGCAATTACTGGGTCGGTGGCATACTCACCACTGACGTCCATACCGCAGATATGCTTAATGGTACCAAGATAATACAATATTGACAAAAGCTGAGTTAAGGTCATATCGCCTTGATCCCAGTTGGTGACGGCCTCTGTTTTGGAGAGTACGTCTTTATCAATACTGACATAGATTACTTTGGTTGGAACTGCAGCACCAATGCTGTATTTCAGCCAGTGATATCGTTTGACTTGTTTTTGCGTGAAAACAATTACTTTGCTGTCAAATAATGGTGGAATTTCATTGGCTAACTCATCAGCAGTTCCCACAAGGATTACCTTTTTAAGCTGAGGTATAGTATGAAGTGCTTTGGTTACCCAGGAACCACAGCTGACTAAAGACTCGCTGGGCGATATGGCCATATCTGTATGGTGATCAAACAAAACCAGCGTAAAAGGAACTGGCACTTTTGCTAAAAAGAGCAGGGTAACATAGTGATGATTACCGTTTCCGATAAATGAAATTGAATTATGTGCTTGCTTCAGTCGGCGGGCAATTATCTGCAGAGTGGATAGTTCGCAAAAACGACTGACATTTTTAAGATCTGTTAAGTCAATTGATGCGACCTTACTTGCTTTATAAAATGTCTGCTGTAAATAAACATCATCAAAGTGTAATATATTAATCGAATTCTTCATTATTTAAATACTCCTTTGTGCGACTGAGAAATTTATATACTAATTAACATTCTTCTATAAATGGTTGGGCAAATCCTAGTCAGAAACTGTGATATGTTTATTTAGAGACAAGGAACAACAGATCTGTATAGAGAATGTACATTTAAGGTTAACAATAAGGTTAACAACAGCAGGTTTTCATTTTTTATATATGAAAGGATAGACAGCTTTTCAAATGCAGAATAAAATAGGTCTAAAAAATTTATTGATAAAACATTATAATCAATATCCGCAGGCACAGCTGAAAGATATGGTTAAATTCATTTATCAGCACGAATTTGGCAGTGGACATTTAGTTACTGATGAAACTGCAAGTTTAAAGCGGCTGCAAGAGGAATATCTTGCTTTGAAAGAACATTCTTATGATAGAAAAAGCTCTGCTGCTATTTTTGAAGAGATTGGAAATGGACTTTGTCGACTTAATTTGTCTAAATTACAGGATACAGGATTGAATCTTACTACAGTTAACAGATTTTTTCTCAATACAGCTAAGATGACAAGGGGCAGTATGGAAAGTTTTGAAAAGAAATTGGAAGTATTGAAAGAATGTTGTAGAGACGGGATCTTGCCTTATGCAATTAAAGAATTAAAAGCTTATCTTCAGGATTACCAAAGTCAGGGTTATCCTCCAGTGAGACACAGTGAAGAATTTCGTCAGGCTTATTCACCTGCTTACCGAGTAGTAAAAACAGAGTATCGGGACTTTTTTAAGCTATTCTGTAAAATTGATGTATTGATGAAGGCAAAGAATAGAACTTTCGCAGCTATTGATGGAAACAGCGGTGCTGGGAAGACTAATTTAGCTGCTTTGCTAAGAGAAATATATGATGCTAACATATTTCATATGGATGATTTTTTCCTTACACCTGAACTAAGAACAGAGGAGCGTTTAAAAGAGGTTGGTGGCAATGTGGATTATCTTCGGTTTAAAGAGGAAGTAATCGGTGGTTTAGAGAGTGGAGAAGAATTTTATTATCGCAGATATGACTGTCACAAGCAGGCATTTGTTGAACGGGTTAGGGTAGTGCCAAAACCGGTGAATATAATAGAGGGTGTTTACAGCATGCATCCTACTTTAATTGATTATTATGATCTTAAAGTTTTTTTGGGTATTGATTCAGAAGAACAGGGCAAAAGAATTTTGCAGAGAAATGGAGCCAAAATGTATCAGCGCTTTTTAGTTGAATGGATACCGATGGAAAACCGATATTTTGAGGAAATGAACATTGAAGAACAGGCTGATCTCATTTTTAAAAATAATGAGTTATAAGCAGCAGAGTGCAGCTTAGGAAGGAAAAGTATTTTTGTGAGTTGGAGTGAAAATGAAAGAACATAAAAATATACTGGAAACTGAATTATATCAACCAATACATGATTACTTTGTCAAGCTTGGTTTTAAGGTGCATGCTGAGGTTAACGGCTGTGATCTGACAGCTTCAAAAGATGGTGAGTTAATCATCATTGAATTGAAATTAAATCTGAATTTGGATCTGTTAATTCAGGCAGTTAAACGTCAGCGCTTAACCGAGTATGTATATATAGTCATCCCAAGGCCAAACTTCAGTATGTTTTCGCGAAAGTGGAAAGATCTGTGCTTTTTAGTTAGAAGACTGGAATTAGGACTGATAACTGTTTCATTAAAGGGTGAGAACCCGCAGGTAGATATTATCTTAAATCCATCTCCTTTCAATCGTGAAAAGAGTATACGGGCTTCGCAGAGAAAAACAAAAAGTATCATTGCAGAAATTCAAGGTCGGCATGGGAATTACAATGTAGGTGGCAGTACAAGAACAAAGATCATGACTGCCTATAAGGAAAATGTTATTCATATAGCCTGCTGCTTAAAAAAGTACGGTCAGTTATCACCTAAGAAACTAAGAGAAATGGGGACAGGAAAGAAGACCTTGTCGATTTTGAATAAGAACTTCTATGGATGGTTTGAACGGGTTGAACGTGGCATATACAAACTCAGTGATCAGGGATACAAAGAATTAGCTGATTTTCCTGAACTGGTAGCTTATTATACAAAGGAACTTAGTCAAATAGATGAGTTTGGTTAATATAGTCACCGATAATAATATTAATTACACTTTTGCTGATTCTCTCAATACCGCTGCTGGCTTTCATTGTTCCGACGTTGAAATATCGCAAAATAGATCCTTTGCAAACGCTAAAAGGGTGTTTTGATCCAGGGTGGTTGTTGAAAATGAGTTTTGGTGAAGTTAGGCTATTGGCCTGTCTCTTTTTTTTGCCAAGAATGATTTTGATCGAATCTTACTGATTGAGCGGGTAGGCTCACGTTTGTTAGCGGCACTTTATGGTCCGGCATTGGAGGTTACTTTGAGGAAGGGGAGTTAAACGACCCACATCAGTGTGTGCTACGAGAACTTTATGAGGAAACAAAACCCCAGGATGTCCTGGGGGTTTTTAAGTCTGTAAGCTAAGTGTTTTTTGGTTTGCAACAGAGAATAGACATTACCGACAAGCAATGCAAAACATCAAATCACACATACATAAGGGTGTAAACCCTTTCTCTGCTTGCGGAAAAAGCAATTTTGTTGGAATATTTGAAAAAGCAAGGAGATTTTTCAAATTAGAAGTCCTGCAATTATCCTGAACACAGCTGTGCAGAATGGCATTGGAAAGAGGTATTTAAGGAGCATTGAGGTGTTTAGCAGTGGAGAATAGATAAAATCGCTTAAAGTTTCTGCGTGCCCAGCAAATCTGGTAATCTTCAGCGACTATTACGAAGGATAAATCCGGTGGCCTATTACTGATCAGTAATAGGCCTGATTCTGGTGTACCCGGCATGGGCAATAACTTGGTGGTGAAAGTCCGCTATGGGGGTTGGCAGTACCGATCACTAGCTGAAGACAAGGGTGAGTTTGCCACTGAAACAATATGGATACCAACTCAGGCAATCTTTGCTAATGGGGGACATATACCCCACAACTTGTCAGAGTGTTATCCACCATTGAAAGGGAGTTTAGCCAAAGCAGCTATGGCTTTCGCCCCGGAATGCACAACAAGCAATTCTTGCGGGTGAGAGGACTGTAAATGAACTAATCATTTACCTCATACTCGATTCTATAAGAATTGTTAAATATTAAATTATAGTATTGACATACTAAAACAAGAATGGTAGCATATATTTAGAAAAAGGGTCAGGAAGGAGGACTCTCTTGAACTTAAATATAAATGTAGCATTGAACACCTTATACCAGAGACAGTTTTCATCTAGAAAAGAATTACTAAATGAAATGCTACGAGTGAAATTAACTCAAGAAAAGTTAAAAGAGAACCCAAGTATTAGTGAGAATAAAGAACAACTTTTTCAGTTGATGAAAGAACATACTGAAGAAGAATTGGGCTTCTTTCCTGCGGATCGGGATGATTTTTCTGAGATTTACACAGTATTAAAGGATATTGATTTAATAGAGTTTACGTTGGAAGTCTACAAGGATGACCGCTTGGGTACAATCATTTCTCCGGCCTATCTAAGCAGTTATGTCAGTAAGAAACTCCTAAAATCGCCCTCACAGAAGATCCTTATCACCGAAGCGGAAAAACATCTGGCTGGGCTTAAAGATTTGCTTAAGCGTTGTTCAAATCTAGAAATTACCTTAACAACCCAGTATAAATTGATGTATCTGCTTTTAAAACTCGCTTTTGGCGAGCAGAATAATTTGACTATTCGCTTGGAATCAATCTATACCGAATGTTTGCCGGGTGAGAAGTTTGATTATATTTATTGCCTGCCATCTTTTAGTTATAAACCGGATGATATTGGCAGAGAGTTTCTCACCAGAGAAAGCGATGGGATCGCTTTAGAAAATATGTTGGAACATTTAGATGAAGAAGGAGTTCTGGATATTATTCTGCCGGCCAAAATAACCTTTGCCGGGCAGGGCTATAAAAAACTAAGAGCACAAATTACGGAAAACTTTAATGTCAAAAGCATCTTTATTTTACCGGAAGGGACATTTAGGCCGGCAACGGCGATCAAAACCTATTTACTTACTATCACCCGGGAACAACAGAGAGTAGTGGAGATTGGAACTTTTAAAGTTGATCAAGGTGATTTAAAAACTAAAGAGCAAAAGCAGATTTCTACTGATGAATTTTTGGCTCATGAGGATTGGAGAATCGAATTACTCCTGGCAGAAGATGATGAATATATTCAAAAGTTTAGAGATTCATCTTTAAAAAAGATGAAACTGAAAGAGGTTGCCGAAGTATTTAGGGGTAAATCAATTTTGAAAAAAGATACTACTCTGGGCAGTATTGGCGTGCTTAATCTTTCTAATATTGAAAATGGAGAGATTGATTACTCAGGTTTGGATACGATTGAAGAAGAGGAACGTAAAATCAAACGTTATGAACTCAATGATGGTGACGTTGTTCTCTCTTGCCGCGGTACTGCGATTAAATCGGCGGTCTTTACAGCGCAAGACAGAACAATTATTGCCTCCGCTAATCTACTGGTAATTAGGCCGGGAAAGGAAGTATTAGGTGAGTATTTGAAGATATTTCTGGAAAGCCCGGTGGGGGTGGCGATGATTAAGAGCTTCCAACGCGGTACCACGATTATGAATATCAACCATTTGGATATTATGGAGATGGAGATTCCGCTACTTTCGTTTGCAGAGCAACAGGAAATCATCAACACCTACCAGAAGGAACTGGATATTTATAAAACGGCGATTAGCAAAGCGGAAGATAGATGGGGAAAGATAAAAAACAGTCTTTATCAGAAGTTGATATAAGCTAAATGTGTTGTTACCTTAATTTTAGGTCACATTACAATATATAGTGTTTATCCTTAATTAAGCTATCAATATATTGTGGCGGGACATTTATTAGAGGACAACACGATTAGCTTGATAGTAGGAGGGTTTAAAGTATGACAACAAATTCAGAATTAGAAAGCAAGTTATGGGAGATGGCGGATAAACTACGGGGTAATATTGAACCATCCGATTACAAACATGTTATTTTAGGACTGATCTTCTTAAAATATATCTCTGATAGTTTTGAAGAAAAATATCAGGAACTAGTTGATGAAGGTGAAGGTTTTGAAGAAGACCGCGATGCCTATTTGGCAGAAAATATTTTCTATGTCCCTCCTAATGCCCGGTGGGGATATATTAAAAAGCATGCTAAACAAAGTACAATAGGGCAGATCATTGATGAGGCAATGATCGAAATTGAAAAAGAAAATAAAAACCTAAAAGGGGTACTTCCTAAAGATTATGCCCGTCCGGAACTTGATAAAGTAAAACTGGGTGAGCTGATCGATTTATTCTCCTTTAACTTAGGTAGTAAAGAAGCAAAATCCCAGGATGTCTTAGGCAGAGTCTATGAATACTTTCTTGGGAAATTCGGGTCCAGCGAGGGGGAGTTTTATACGCCACCAAGTATAGTCAAGCTGCTGGTTGGGATGATTGAACCCTTTAAAGGGCGGGTTTATGACCCTTGCTGCGGCTCGGGTGGTATGTTTGTCCAGTCCCAACGTTTTGTCGAAGAGCACCAGGGGCGTAAAGATGATATCCATATCTTTGGACAGGAGTTTACCGCTACCACCTGGCGGCTATGTAAAATGAACCTGGCGATCCGAGGGATTGACGGTAATTTGGGTGAGCGGGATGCCGATACCTTTGGTAATGACCTACATAAAAATCTACGGGCGGATTATATCTTAGCCAATCCTCCATTTAATGTGAGCGATTATACTTTAGATCCAAACGACGCTCGCTGGAAGTATGGGATCCCGCCGGCAAATAATGCGAATTACGCCTGGATTTCGCATATGATCAGTAAATTATCGTCAACTGGTATTGCCGGCTTTGTAATGGCTAATGGTTCGATGAGCACCTCAACCAAAGCAGAAGCTGAGATTAGAAAGAATATCATTGAAGCGAGGCTGGTTGATTGTATCGTCACTATGCCGCCAAATTTGTTTTATAATGTAACAATCCCGGTCTGCCTGTGGTTTATCTCTAGAAAAAGAGAGAACCGAAAGGACAAAATTCTTTTTATCGATGCCCGAAAAATGGGGACGATGGTCACCCGTAGATTGAGGGAACTCTCTGATGAAGAGATCAAAGAGATCTACGATACCTACCATAATTGGCGCGATGAAAAGGATGAATACGAAGATATTCAAGGCTTTTGTAAATCAGCAGGTATTGAGAAAGTCAGAGAGCATGAGTATATCTTAACCCCCGGCCGCTACGTGGGTATTGAAGAAGTGGAAGATGATGGTGAACCCTTTGAGGAGAAGATGACTAGGCTTACCGGAGAATTAGCCGAAATGTTTGCCAAATCTCATAAGTTGGAGGATGAGATCAGGGAAAGACTGGGGGCGATTGGGTTTGAGTTTTGATGAATACCTAGTTGTTTTCGATACCAATACTTTACATATAAATTATAATAAAAAAGGTGATTTTACAAGGTTTTATTTTAATGCGACATTAGATAATGTAATA
>JAAZMN010000018.1 GCA_012798795.1 Bacillota bacterium
ACTCTCTGTCTAGGATGACCAATCAGCATATACTTGTCAGCACCTGAACTACCTCAACTAGAAGCTGACGATCAAAACCTTGCTGTATGTCTAAAACTACCGATCCGACACGAAGTGAAACGCCAGACCCTGACAATTTATGTGTATCTAGTTCAACCCAACGTGAAGTTTTTTTAGATTTTAATGCACTTTTGTTAGGCTCCTCAAATTTACGTAGCCAGTATCTCATTTGATGTGCAGGAATTTGTTGCTCCTTGCACCAAGCTGGGATACTTAACCCACTGGATTCATATTCTGATATTCGTTCCTTCCAAAGCTGATGCTTTTGTTCTTGCTCTTCATTATATGTCATAGGTTTGCCCCCTCTTTTGGGACAATTATCCCATGAGTAAAGAGCTGTTATCATGTGGGGTTGGTTTGACGCTTACTCCTAGCGAATGCATAAGCCATTATATTGGGGTGAATAAAACTGTTATGCATTATGTAAAGGAAAATATTGTTCTAGTGGAGAAAGATGGGTATTAGGGGAAGATAGGTTTATGTTAATGTTTGGAGGAGGTTGCTTTAATGACAGAAGATATCAGATGGAAGCAACGGTATAGCAATTTTAAAAAAGCTGGAGCACAACTTACAGAATTTATTGATAAAGGTACACTAAACAAATTTGAGGTACAGGGGCTATTCCAATGCTTTGAATATACTTTTGAGCTGGCTTGGAAGGTGCTTAAGGATTATCTTTATGAAGAGGGGCTTGAAGTAAATACCCCACGAAAGATAATTCAAGAAAGTTTTCGTGTAGGCATTTTAAATAATGGGCATGTCTGGATAGATGCTTTACAAAAAAGGAACCTAATTGCACATACATATGACGAAAATTTTGCGAAGCAAGCCGAAACATTAATTCGCGAATCATATTATCCAGCTATTATTGAATTACTTGCTACTTTGGAGGAGCTGTTATGAGCTTAGGCTTGCGTGATACCGATCTAGAGTATATTGTTCAGGTGCTGAGTAAATTTCCGGAAATTGAAAAGGCATTGATATTTGGTTCGCGTGCTAAGGGTACTCATAAAGCAGGTTCGGATGTAGATATAGCCATAGTTGGAGAATCTATTACTTTTGACATCATTTCTAAAGTGCGTTTCCTACTTGAAGAAGAAAGCCCGATGCCATATTTTTTTGATATTGTTGATTATACTCATCTTGAACATTTAGAGTTAAAGGAACATATTGATAGGGTTGGAAAGACAATTTGGGATAAGAAAAAGGTTTGAATAGCTTGTTTTATCCCTTAATTACAACCATGATATGGTGAGTTTATGTTTGATTTAGATTGGTTGGTGTAGTAAAGATGGACAAATTAAATGTACTAAGAACATATTTTGGTCATAGTAATTTTCGCGTAGGACAATCTGAACTGATTGATAATATATTGTTAGGGCGAGATGTACTAGGAATCATGCCTACCGGTGCAGGTAAGTCTCTTTGTTACCAAGTTCCTGCTTTAATACTTGATGGACTTACCCTAGTTGTTTCACCATTGATTTCCTTGATGAAAGATCAAGTGAACGCACTTGCTCAATCAGGGGTTAAGGCTGCTTATATTAATAGTTCACTCTCGGCCAAAGAATATTTCACTGTATTGCAGAATGCCAGTAACAACCAATATAAAATCTTGTATGTAGCTCCGGAAAGATTAGATAGTAAAGACTTTCTGGAGTTTGCTTTGACAGCTGAAATTAAGCTGGTTACTGTTGATGAGGCTCATTGTGTATCCCAATGGGGTCAAGATTTTCGCCCTAGCTATTTGAAAATAGTTGATTTTATTCAGCAATTACCGGAACGGCCAATAGTGAGTGCATTCACAGCAACAGCAACTACCGAAGTTAAAAAAGATATTATCAAGATGTTGCAGCTAGCTAAGCCTTATACCATTACAACAGGCTTTGATCGAGAAAACTTATCATTTACTGTTCTAAAACCGCAAGACAAGTTTAAGCAATTGTTGCAATTTGTTAGGGAAAACAAAGATAAGAGTGGAATTATCTATTGTTCCACAAGAAAAGTTGTAGAACAAGTATGTGATAGTCTACAAGCCCAGGGGTTTCTGGTAACTAGGTACCATGCTGGTTTAGACGATTATGAGCGGCAAAAAAATCAAGAGGCCTTTCTCTACGATCGAAGTACCATTATGGTTGCAACGAATGCTTTTGGAATGGGAATTGATAAATCTAATGTTTCCTTTGTTATCCATTATAATATGCCAAAGGATCTTGAAAGCTATTACCAAGAGGCAGGCAGAGCCGGGCGAGATGGTGAGTCAGCTGAATGTATTTTGCTTTATAGTGGTCAAGACGTTCGGTTAAATCAGTTTCTAATTGAAAATAGTCAAGAAGTAAATGAGGATTTAACAGAGGCAGAACGAGAGTTATTGAAAGAAAAGGATCGCCAGCGTCTTAAGGAGATAACCTTTTATTGTACAACTAGCAAATGCTTGCGTGAATATCTCTTGCGCTATTTTGGGGAAAAGCCACCTAATTATTGTGGTAATTGTTCTAACTGTAATACCCAATTCCAAACTGTTGATATTACTATTGAAGCCCAAAAGATAGTTTCCTGTGTTTATCGGATAAAGGAACGAAATAGAAGTTATGGTAAAACCCTAGTAGCTGAGGTTCTTTATGGCAGTAAGAATAAAAGAATTAGATCTTTAGGGCTAGATACATTATCTACCCATGGAATTATGGCTGATACTTCAATTACTAATATTAGAACAATGATAGATTTTTTAGTGGAGAATGATTATCTTGAACAGACCAATGATCAATTTCCAGTACTTAAACTTTCTCAAAGATCCCAGAAAATTATAAGAGATAAACCAACGCTCACAATGAAGCTTCCTAAAGAAACACCAACAGCTAGTATTAAAAAAGAAAAGGTTGTCTTAAATGATAATGTAGATGATCATTTATTTACTAGACTTAAAGAATTACGCAATAAATTTGCCACAGCAGCCCGTGTTCCAGCATACATTGTGTTTACTGACGCCTCTTTAAGAGATATGTGTCGCAAAATGCCACAAACGAGAGAGGAGTTTTTAACAGTATCTGGAGTAGGTGCAATTAAAGCTGATAGATACGGGGATGCGTTTACAGCTTTGATTAGAGAAGAGGGAAACCCGAGATGAACTAGGGGATGAGTAATGTTTTCTCATTGTTTTAATATTGACAGTTATCCCTCGTTGTATTACAATGTGTACTACAGGGGTGATTGTATGATTAGTGTGCGCCTATCTAAAGAATTAAAAGCAAAGTTAGAAGCCTTGGCTAAGCAAGAAAATATGACTAAGTCTGATGTTGTGAAAGAGGCTTTAAGTCAATATATTATTGGGCATGAAAAGAAACAAACTCCATATGAACTAGGGAAAGATCTTTTTGGTCAGCATGGTAGTGGTCAACATGATTTAGCTAAATCCTACAAGCAAAAAGTGAGAGATAAAATAAATGCTAAGAACTCTTATTGATGCCGGACCTTTAATAGCTTTATTTGATCGGGATGATAAATTTCATTTTGAGATTAAGAAATTCTTAAAAAGTTATGAGGGCAGTCTGGCAACAACATGGCCTGTAATAACTGAAGTACTTCATATGTTAGATTTTAATGTAAAAACTCAAATTGATTTTCTAAAATGGATTAGTATTGGTGCTTTAGAGGTAAAATCCATTAACCTAGAGGATGTTTCACGAATTATTGAGCTATCTAAGAAATATGCAGATATCCCGATGGACTTCGCTGATGCTAGCCTAATTCTTGTATCCGATTGACAAAATGTTTCCCTTGGTGTAAAATTTATATTAGGAGTAAAACATCCCCGCAAAACTTTTAACATAACCTTTACTTGGCATGACATAATGAGGCCTCACTTTGATTCAATATGGCCAATTATCTTTCGGAATATATAAACTGTGATTCGTTTCAGAATATCACCTTGACTCCTAAAAAGGTACCTTGAGTTTAAACATTGACTTTCGTAAAGGCAGTAAGTTCATCTGTTCTGTAATTAAAAAGGTCAGCGTTTTCTTTGACGATGTACCAATTGTATTTGGGGGCTAAATGAGATCCTTGATATTAATCGCAAAAAGAATTCTATTTTATTTGAGCGGTCCATATTGATTAATAACAGACTTCTAGCCCATAGATTGGTAAAGGTACTTGGTATAATGTTCAGAAGAAATAGAAAAGGGAGGGGAATATTAGAGCTAGGTAAAGGAAACTCGTACGATTACTTTTAAAATGTTAGATGAATGAGTTAGTCTAAAAATTGGAGGAGGTTTACTGGTGAAAAAGTTGACAAAAGTAGGATTATTACTGTTGGTGGTTATTTCGGTTTTATCGTGGGGATTTATAGTAGTTGCTTCAGACAATCTGATTAAGGTTGGGATTGTAAATTTACCACCGGAAGAATCCGGCTACCGTCAGGCCAATGTGGAAGACATGAATGAAGTCTTCTCAAAGGAAAACGGCTATGATGGAAAACAGACCAACACTGCCGATAACAGCGAGCAGATGGCTGCGGCCAGAGGGTATATTCGAGATGGAGTGGACTATCTTCTGATCTCAGCCGCAAATGCATCTGGATGGGACGATGTGCTGCAGTCGGCAAAAAGAGCAGGCGTTAAGGTTATTCTCTTTGATCGTGAAATTGACACCGACCCCTCAAACTATGAGGCGGCACTTGTCTCCGATATGTATTTCGAAGGTGATTTGGCAGTAGAATGGGTATTAAACAATGTTCCAGAACCGATCAACTTGGTCCTTATTCGCGGGCAGATGGGGAGCGCAGCTGAAATAGGGCGTAGCGCCGCAGTACTTAAAGCCGAAAAAGAAGGTAAACTTAATATTGTGGCTGATGGAACAGGTGGAGACACTTGGAGCCTAGAAGAAGCCCGCAAAGTGGTTGAAGCTGCCATTGTAGCGAAAAAGGATTTCAATGTCATCTATGCTCAGAACGATGGTATGGCGCAAGGAGCTGTTCAGGCACTCCAGGCTGCTGGAATTAGCCACGGGAAAGATGGTAAGGTTAAGATAATTGGTTTTGACTTTAACCGTTTTGCCCTTAGGAACGTACAGGCCGGTTATTGGGACGCCGATGTGCAGTGTAATCCACGTCAGGCCTCAGAGATTGAAAAGTGGATTCGAAGTGGTAATATCCCCAAAGGAATCGTCTATCAGGAAGAAATTGTTTTAACAACAGACACGATCACAGACGAAGATATCGAAAAACACGGAATCAATGTGGATCCTGGTAAGGGTGTAATCACAAGATAATTTCTTTGTACTAGTTCATGCATTGCGGTTGTCGGATCTAATTCGAACAACCGCAATGCTGTTAATTTATGTGCTACCGGTAAGGGGGTCTTAGAATGCAGTCAGAAATTATACTCAAAATGGAGGGGATCTGCAAATCCTTTCCAGGGGTCAGAGCCCTCCATAACGTAGACTTCGTACTGCGAAAGGGTGAAATCCATGCTCTTATGGGGGAAAATGGAGCTGGCAAGTCTACACTGATCAAGGTTTTAACCGGTGTTTACGAAAAAGATGCCGGTCAAACTATTTTAGATGGAAGATCAGTTCACTTTAAGTCGCCGCAGGAAGCACTTAATATGGGAATTGGCACAGTCTTTCAGGAAATTATGCTTTGCCCAAATTTAACCGTGGCCGAAAATATGTTTATCGGGCGTAGCCGTAACAATTTCGTGCAATGGACAAAGATGAACGCCAAGGCGGCACAAATCCTCGATTCCCTCGGCATTCAGGCGAGCCCGACTCAAGAACTTTCAAGCTGCTCAATTGCTGTGCAACAAATGGTGGCGATTGCTCGTGCTATTGATATGGATTGTAAGATTCTTATTCTAGACGAGCCCACATCTTCACTTGACGATGATGAGGTAAATAAACTCTTCGCGCTCATGCGTGAACTGAAATCCCGGGGTGTAGGGATCATCTTCATTACCCACTTCCTAGATCAGGTATATGAGATTAGCGACACGATTACCGTGCTTCGTAATGGTAAGTTGATTGGCGAATATCAAACAGCTACACTTTCCCAAATTGAACTTATCTCGCACATGATGGGAAAGGCGTTAAGTGACGTATCTGAGATGAAAAAACAAGAGCAACCTAAATCTAGAAGCAGTGTGCCGGTGTTTGAGGCCACGGGACTTTCAAGTGCTGCCGGGGTAAGGCCTTTTAATTTCACTATTGAAAAAGGCGAGGTGAACGGGTTTGCCGGGCTACTCGGCTCGGGGCGTAGTGAAAGTGTTCGTGCAATTTTCGCCGCCGACAAGGTAACGGGCGGTGAAGTCAAAATTAATGGTAAACAGGTGAAGCTTAAAACGCCTCTCGATGCCATGAAAAAGGGAATTGGTTATTTACCTGAAGATCGCAAGCATGATGGAATTATCGGCGAGCTTTCGGTGCGTGATAATATTATTCTCGCCTTGCAGGTTATGAAAGGCTTTTTCAAACCTTTTTCTAGAAAACAGGCCGAGGAATTTGCCAACCAGTACATAAAGAAACTGGACATAAGAACACCATCGACCAACACGCCAATCGAATCTCTATCCGGCGGTAACCAGCAGAAGGTAGTTTTAGCACGCTGGTTGCTCACACACCCTATGTACTTGATTCTCGATGAACCTACACGGGGAATCGATGTGGGAACAAAGGTTGAGATACAAAAACTTGTGCTCAAGCTCGCTGAAGATGGAATGAGTCTGACCTTCATTTCATCGGAAATTGACGAAATGCTTCGAGTCTGTTCACGATTGATCGTTATGAAAGACCGTGAAATTGTCGGAGAGCTCAGTGGAAAGAATTTGACGGAACAAGATGCAATGCACATGATCGCACAGGGAGGTAAATAGACATGTCGAGGTTAAAAGCATACGCCAATCGCTTATCTCATTTATTCCTTCCCCTGTCCGTTCTGGCGTTACTTATTATCATTAATCTAATCAAGGGCACTGATTACTTCAGCATTACCATGGTAAACGGAGCATTTTACGGGAACATACCTAATATACTCTTCGGCGCTTCGGAGTTGGTTATTCTATCAATCGGCATGACC
>JAAZMN010000179.1 GCA_012798795.1 Bacillota bacterium
AATATTAACAATCACTTTTTTAAATATTCTTTCTGAGAACGGATTAAAAAAGTAAAAACAATTATCCTCAGGTTTTATTGTATAGTGTTGGGCCAGACCAAATTTTAAATGAATGGGGGCATTAATGCCTTTGGCTTTGTGCCTGTAAGTATATTCATTATTTATCGCTTCCCCATAAGTAACATCATGTGCCTCGATTCCCGTCACCGGTATCTGAAAACGATTATGAATATAAAACAATACTCTTCCCCTACCGCATCCAAAATCTACCAGACAGTCTGTCTCTTCCATACTATAATATGTAAATAAGTGTTCCAATGCTCGATATGGTGTTGCCTCATAACGATTATAATCAGAATCATCCGGCCAGTCCCTTAACCCGATTGTACGTATGCCAAGCAGCTTATCATGACGCCTTTCACTCACCTTTACCTTCTCTCCTTAATCCGTTATATTGCTTTATTTTCCTTGCCATTACCGCTACATATATAGCCTTAGATTTCTAGAAGATTCATTGTATCTCCTGCTTATAACACTTAGGCATAGATATGCAGAACTTTGTACAATAGCAAATAACAATTTGACTCATAAACTAACTATTGAACGATTATTTTACACTTAAAGGAGTTTTATCAAGTGCTTTTATCAGATGCCAAAGCAGGGTACGAAGGATATATTAATAATATATTAGGAGACAAAAAAGTTAAGCAGTTTTTAGTATCCTTAGGGTGTTACAAAGGAGCTAAAATAAAATTAGTCTCTATTTTGGCTGGAACCTATGTAATTAACATCAAAGACAGCCGGTATGCCCTTGATCACAAAATGGCAAGCTCAATTGAGCTTCTAGACTAAGAAAATCATAACCTGTCTAATTAGGGCATAAAATGAGTTGGAGGTTTAAAATGATGAAAACTGTCAAAATTGCTTTAACAGGCAACCCCAACTCTGGAAAAACAACTCTATACAACGCAGTTACGGGCAGAACCGAATACATTGGAAACTGGCCTGGAGTTACAGTACAAAAAAAGGAAACTAAATTGAAACGGAAATACTCTTGCAAAAATGTAGATGTAAGAATAGTAGATTTACCGGGTGCATATTCAATTTCACCATTTACAGATGAAGAAGCGATCACCCGCAATTTTATTCTCAACCAACGACCGGATGTAATTATTAATATTATAGATGGTGCTAATATCAGCCGCAGCCTATATTTTACAACACAGCTCTTAGAATTAAGTATTCCTGTTGTAACAGCTCTTAATAAAAATGATATTATTGCAAAACGCCAAGATATAGTTAACATTCCCCGGCTTGAGCAGGAACTAGGATGTCCGGTAATTCCTATTACTGCCACAAAAGAGCAGGGGTTGATACAATTAATTACAACAGCCGTTGAAGCTGTGGGTAAAAACCAAGTCCAAGTGCTTCCGCCTTTTGCTTACAGTGAAAGCTTACTGCGGCAAAAATACATAGATAAAATTATTAAAAACACTATAACAAAGAAAGCTGATCTTAGTACTACAACTCTTTCAGACAAACTCGATAAAATTATTGCTCATAAATGGTTAGGAATACCTATTTTCTTCGCTTTAATGTGTCTAGTATATTACTTATCCATTGATGGAATCGGCGGTTACTTATCAACGTATCTAAATAACTTCATAACCAAAATAATAATTCCCGATACGGCTGCTTTTCTAGCATATCTAAAAGTCCCTCCTCTGCTTAAAGGATTAGTCGTTAACGGCGCTGTTGCAGGTCTGGGAGCCGTAATCGGATTTTTGCCTCTAATTATGATTTTGTTTTTTTGTTTATCATTATTAGAAGATAGCGGATATATGGCAAGAATAGCTGTGATTATGGATGGTCATTTCAAAAAAATAGGATTGTCAGGCAAATCAATAATTCCAATGATTATCGGTTCCGGCTGTGCAATCCCTGGAGTAATGGCCGTTCGAACCATTGAAAATGTTAATGAAAAAAGAATGACAGCCATTTTAACCCCATTTATACCCTGCGGAGCCAAGCTTCCGATTATTGCATTATTTGCGGCAGTATTCTATCCAAAATCCAGTTGGGTAGGGCCAAGTATTTATTTTACTGCAATTATTGTTATTGTTCTTGGAGGCTTATTATTACAAAAGCTGTTTTTATGGGAACAAACTTCATCTTTTGTTATTGAACTGCCGGAATATAAAATTCCCAGTCTTAAACATGCCTTTAATCAAATGTTCTATCAAGCAAGAAACTTTATTCGTAAAGCTTCTACAATAATTCTTGTCATGAACACACTTGTCTGGTTTATGCAGGGACA
Source organism: Bacillota bacterium (assembly GCA_012798795.1). Taxonomy (GTDB): domain Bacteria; phylum Bacillota; class Limnochordia; order Darwinibacteriales; family DTU012; genus JAAZMN01. The sequence goes on from JAAZMN010000179.1 coordinate 2,318, forward strand.
TAATTATTATTTACAACCAGTTGCCGATCAATCTGTGAGTATGCTCAGTACTATAGGTAATCTTGTCAGCCCTTTGCTTACTCCTTTAGGCTTTGTCGGATGGCAGCCGGCAGTTGCCATTATTACAGGTTTTGCTGCTAAAGAAAATGTAGTAGCCACTTTAGCAATTTTGTTAGGAATAGCCTCTACAGATCTATTACATACACCAGGGGGTCCCTTAGCTCAATTTTTCAATCCGGTAACCGCCTATGCATTCTTAATATTTAATCTATTTGCACCTCCATGCTTTGCAGCCGTCAGTGCTATGAACGCAGAACTAGGAAGAAAATGGCTGTTAAGAGGTTTGGCATTTCAATTTTGTGTCGGTTATATACTAGCAATGATAATATCACAAATCGGTACACTGATAATCTATGGCAAATTTGCCCATGGTTTTCAATCAGCGATTATCATCAGCATCCTGCTGTTTGTAATAATTATTTGGAAAATTAGACGGACAGCCTTAAAACCTAAAAAATACAGTCTATTTACCTAAATTAAAGAGTTGATTTACAAGAAAAACCCCGCACAAATAGTACGGGGTATTTATTATAAACACTATAAATTCTTATGATGGTTACGCTTAAATAATATGCCAAGAGTACTTGGCCCGCAATGACTAGCAATTGTACATCCTGCACTTGTTTCTATAATTTGCTCAAAATCTGCATAATGACGAATCAATTCTTTTACTTTATTAACAGTTTCCTCAGAACACATACAATGTGTAAGAAATATTCTACTGTAATCAATACTCTCTTTATCCTGCAATTTGTCTTTAACATACTGCTCAATACATCTTTCAAAACTACCTCTATACTTTTTACCTACAGTCATTTTCCCACTAATTACTTCAATACATGGTTTTATCTGCAGTAGTTTTGCGCCAATAGCATCAAGTCCCGAACAACGCCCTCCCTTATGCAAGTAATCCAAACAGTTAATTACAAAACTGGCATCAACTCTAGGAATCGTTTCTTCCAACATACGGCAAATATCTTCCGGTTCCAATCCATCCCGGGCCATTAATGCAGCATCATAAACTATATGCCCACTTCCGCTAGATAGATTTTTCGAATCAATTACATAGACATTATCAAATTTCTGTGCTGCCAGTTTAGCGTTTTGGTAGCATGAAGAAAAAAATGAGCTGATACAGATATGAATAACTGCCTTATATTTATCTGAAAGTTCTGCAAAAATTTTCTCGTATTCATATACATTTACAGATGTTGTTTTGCAGATTTTTCCATCTTTTTCTACATATCTGATTAAGTCCGCAGGTGTTATATCCACACCATCACTAAACTCTTCACCGTCCACTAATATGTGTAAAGGCGCAAGTGTGATGTCCATGGCATTAATTATCTCGGGAGAAAGATCACAGGTGCTATCAGCGGTGATCTTTATCATCTTGAATTACACCTCACTTGATTCTACAATTATTAGATTGTTTATTAACTGCTTAACTGCTGTAACAGCAATTCTTTGATTCATCAATTTCCTCCTTTCCTGTAGAGTGAATATCTAAAAGCATAGTTCAAACGGTTCCATTTCATCATTTGCTAAAGCGCTTACCATCTCTTCTATGCTCTTAAGTCTTCTGTCCGACTGCATGCCGCAAATCCTATCAAGCATACCTACATGATTATCAGAACCATAGACCTTTAATAACCCATAATTGTCTGCATATTGATCTGCAAGTATATTTTCAAAATCGGTTCTGCATGCATTCACTGTCTCGACAGCATCTACTTTGCGTGGTAACAGTCTAATCATATCTATATAACCAGCTTCGCGAAAAGGGTGAGCATGAACAATAAACCCACCATTTAAATGGACAAGATCGCAGTAATCGTTCATGCTTAAATCCATTATTTCAGGATGCTCAAGCAGCCACTTCTTGTCAAGACCGTATGTCAAAAGATCAGTGCCTCTATATGTATACTCCCAACCAAAGAAAACATCAATCCCAATCCGCTTGCCCTCAGCATGAGCTTTCTCATATCCGCGACAAAACATTGCAATCTGCTCATCCCAAGATGGCTCTAATGAAACAGTAGTATTGCCATTAAGAAAATGATCCGTAATACAAATTCCGCTGAAACCTAAATCCTTATATACCCTAACAATTTCGACCCCGCTGATAACTGCACATCTACTGACTTCTGAAGTGTGTGCATGAGTCTCGTATTTATATAACTGCACTTAATAACTCCCTTCAAGTTCACTTCAACTTATACTTAGAACCTTTCAAGGTTATGTTAGCCATTATCCTTGGAAACTCCTGCACAACACCGACTAAAGATACCTAAAATAATAGGTAGAAACTGGACAGTTCCTACCTATAATAACTCATACGTTACCAGTGTAAAATTATCTATGATGCAGCAGTATCTTTTTTACCCTTTCTATCTTTTTCATTCCATATTCGCTCAGCTACAGGCTCCCATGTATCAGCTGCATTTGTACATTTAGCACAGAGACTGTGTACATCCTCAGGACTTGCTAAATCAGTAGATTTTGCACGAGATTCATCAACCATCTTTGCTAAATATCCTTTATTGTCCAGTAGAGGACACGGTCTTAAATGATTATTATTAAATGGTTGGTTATGACGGTATTCCATAAACAGCGGAGATTGGAAAGCTTCTATTAATGTTTTTTCATATATACTTGAATCAGAATAATGAATAAAAGCACAAGGTTCAATATCGCCGTTAGCATTAATATGCAGATATCTACGTCCACCCGCAATGCATCCGTCTACATATTCGCCATCATTCCAAAAGTCCATTGTAAATATGGGTTTAGTTTCTCTAAATTTCCTAATTTGACGATACATATATTCTCGTTGAGCAGCAGATGCTATCAAATCTGTTGCAGCATTAACTCCTACCGGCATATATGTGAACAGCCAAGCAAACTTAGCACCTAAATCAATCATGGTATCAAAGTACTCTTCACTGCCGATAACATCAACATTTTGACTTGTATAGCAGCATGAAATACCAAACAACAGCTTTCTCTCTCTAAGTATTTCCATTGCCCGCAATACCGCCTGATACGTTCCGTCACCTCGGCGTGAATCTGTTTCTGATTCAAATCCCTCTATACTAATTGCCGGAGCAAAATTTTTCACCCGCAGCATCTCGTCAGCAAATTTTTCATCCAGCAGTGTACCATTGGTAAAGGCCATAAAGGTACAATCTTGATGTTTTTCACAGAGTCGAATAATATCATCTTTACGTACTAATGGTTCACCACCAGAATAAATGTACATAAATACTCCTAATTCTTTACCCTGTTCAATAATACTATCCAGTGTTTCAAAGCTCATAGACATCTTATTACCGTAATCAGCTGCCCAGCAGCCTTTGCATTTTAAGTTACAAGCTGATGTCGGGTCCATTAAAATCGCCCAAGGTATATTACACTCGTATTTAATGCGAGCTTCTTGCGCTCTCTGTCCCCATTTTATGACTGAATTAATCACAAAATTTTCAAACAGCCTTTTCCGAACATCAACATCGATATCTGTATATAGACTTTTGCCTAATTGATACCAATTTCCTGTCGTATCTTGCATAGCTGACTCTACTACCTGAAGCTGCTGTGATATTACTCCCTTTTTATCAAATCTTTTTACCCAGCTGATCAGTTTAGGAATATGTTCCTCCGGATTGCTGTCCAAATAAGAAATAGCTTTCTTGAGACTAACTTCTTGTACCCATTCCTTAGTTCGGTTTAACATAAACAACCCCTTCATTCTACATGTTGTCCTCACACATTGACTAATTATAATTATTTTAATTTCTAATTTCATTATAAAATGATAATTCGCTTAATGCACGGGACAAAAACCTATAAATGTCTAGAAATTAGACATTTACATAAAATGTTACCCTCTTATTTCGCAATTACTCTCACTCATGTCCTGACCGATTTTTAGCCCCACACCGGCCATGGCCTCTTTCATTAATTGCACAAATTTACTCGGTGGGGTTTTAGCGTCCTCTATCAACCAACGGGTAATAGCCAGCTTTGTAGCATCGGTAAAAAAGGATACAAAAAAATCCTTGTTCTCATTATTTTCAATAATGTCATCTAAATAACCTGAAATAATTGGATGAAGTATATCTGCAAAATATTCCGAAAAAGAATTTTGTGCCTGAACCTGTAAAGCGTTACAATAGAATACTCGATTTTCATAAAAATACTGGCAGATATGTTCCATTAAGCCCCAACCATCGACGTTGTTTTGAATTTCAGATAGAAATTCCGTATAGTAGATCCAATTTACCAAATCATATTTATCCTTAAAATGATAATAAAAACTTTTACGACTCATGAAACAGCGCTCTGTAATTTCACCAATAGTGATCTTATCCATAGGTTTTTGTTTCATTAATTCCTTCATAGCTTGTGCCATTGCTTTTTTAGTTAGCTGGGAGTCTGACATTAGGTCCCCTCCTTTAAACTATGAACTATAAACCCATTAGTACTTAAAGTATATATCAAATAGCCTTTTAGGTCAAAATATTTGCTTTAAACACTTCATACTGTCTTTTTGTATCGGGATTAGTGCTGATAAACCTGTTAAAAATATAAATATTTAATAAGGTGCTGGGACTAACACAGTGTTCTATTAATTCCGTATCACGCAGCAACATTTTTTCAACTCCCAGATTCTTTAAAAATTCCTGAATTATATGATGTCTGTTTAAGAGGTACTCTCCAACCACTTTTCCTTTCTCGGTAAGCCGAATGATTCCATATTTTTCATAATCCACCATTTCTAGTTCGCTTAATCTCTGAACGACCTTAGTCGCCGATGAAGGCCGGACATTTAGTCTGTCAGCCAGTTTATTCATGCGCACATATCCTTCTTTGGCACATACACGATAGATCATTTCCAAATAGTCTTCCATACTGGAAGTTAAAAGTTTACTCTCTGCATCCAGCATTTGATATCCTCTCACCGTATGAAAGCCTCTATCTTCTGGCAATCATTTCACCTCTTTTCGTCTTGTGTCTGTAACATAAACAGACAAATAATCATAGTCTAGTTATGAGAACTTTAGTTGTGGCGAAAAAAGTTTCTCACATCTAACTTATGATATAAACTGCAAAAAAATCAATAAAGGAGAGTTTCCATGAGTAGTTGTTTAAATTCCTTAAATCAAATGCCTATTGGTTCATTAGGGATAGTTAAAGCTCTTACAGCTAAAGGATTTATTTACAGAAGAATGTTAGATCTAGGATTAATTTACGGAACAAAAGTAGAAGCTCTAAGACGAAATTCTGCTGGAGACTTAACTGCGTATCAAATTAGAGGAGCAGTAATCGCCTTTCGTTTAGAAGAAGCTGAAAAAGTACTAGTTGAACAGATTATTTAGGTTGTTTAATTGGAGGATAATATCGTGAGCAAAGCTGACTTATTTGGGATCAAAATTGAATCCGCTGATGACATAGTCGTTGCGCTGGCGGGCAATCCTAATACAGGAAAAAGTACCGTTTTTAACAGTCTTACAGGTCTAAATCAGCACACAGGAAACTGGCCCGGAAAAACTGTTGCTACTGCCCAAGGCAAGTTTGCATATAGAAGTAAAAACTTTATCTTAGTTGACCTTCCGGGAACATATTCGTTATTTGCTAATTCTATTGAAGAAGAAATAGCAAGAGATTTTATTTGTTTTGGCAAGCCCCATGTAACAGTAGTAGTAGCAGATGCTACCTGCTTAGAAAGAAACCTTAATTTACTGCTGCAAATTATGGAAATTACAAATAGAGTCGTCTTATGTGTCAACCTACTGGATGAAGCTAAACGAAAAAAAATCCGAATTGATCTTCAAAAACTAGCGGACTTTTTAGGTATACCTGTAGTGGGAACCTCTGCAAGGAACAAAACAGGACTTGAACAGTTAAAATATGTGGTTGAGCAAGTTGCATCTAAAAAAATCCGTCCTACACCTTTTATAATTAACTACAGCCAAAAATTAGAAAAAGCTGTCCAAAGTATAACTCATCATATTCAAAATTTGGTTGGAAATGAAATCAACAATAAATGGGCTGCACTCCGTCTTATTGAGGGAGATAAATTACTGTTAAGTTCTATGAAAGATTTTCTAGGTTTAGATTTATTACAAAATGATCAATTACAAAAAGAATTGTTTGCTGCTCGCAGCCTAATTGAAACAGTAAATACATTTGAAGACTTAAGCTATGAAATCACTGCAGCTATTGTATGGGCAGCTGAAAAAATCAGTCAAAATGTGGTTACGATAGAAGATAACTCATATAATCAGTTAGACAGGAAAATTGACGACATTTTAACCTCAAAAGTATTCGGAATCCCGATTATGATTGCTCTGTTAGGTCTGGTGTTTTGGATTACGATTCAGGGAGCCAATCTACCATCTAATCTATTGGCAAACGGATTTTTTTGGTTCGAAAGCAGACTAACACACCTTTTTAGTCAGCTTGGCACTCCTATTTGGATACATGATATTCTAGTACTGGGCATCTATCGTACATTGGCATGGGTAATATCGGTAATGCTTCCACCGATGGCCATCTTCTTTCCATTATTTACCCTATTAGAAGATTTAGGTTATTTACCCAGAGTCGCTTTTAATTTAGATCACTATTTTAAAAAAGCTTGTGCTCATGGAAAACAAGCATTAACTATGTGTATGGGTTTTGGCTGTAATGCTGCTGGAGTTATCAGCTGCAGAATCATTGACTCGCCAAGAGAAAGATTAATTGCAATAATCACCAATAATTTTGTACCCTGCAACGGTCGATTCCCAACTCTAATCGCAATTGCTGGAATTGTCGGCATCGGTGCTGCCGGTGCATACCACTCCTTTACAGCAGCACTATCTGTACTAACAGCTATTGTCTTAGGTGTTATAATTACACTTTTAGTTTCGAAAATACTGTCAAATACAGTTTTAAAAGGACTGCCTTCTTCTTTTATCCTAGAACTGCCCCCTTATAGAAAACCCCAGGTAGGTAAAATCATCGTTCGCTCTATTTTTGATCGCACACTATTTGTACTAGGCCGTGCAGTAGCCATTGCCGCTCCTGCCGGCCTACTTATCTGGTGTATGGCAAATTTTAGTATCAATAATGTTAGCTTACTAACCCACTGCGCTCAATTTCTAGACCCTTTTGCTAAATTCATCGGACTTGACGGATATATAATGATGGCTTTTATACTAGGGCTGCCTGCTAATGAAATCGTAATTCCAATTCTTATTATGAGTTATATGGCGAAAGGATCAATGCTGGAGCTGGAAACTCTAACTGAAATGAGACAATTATTTATCGAGAATGGTTGGACCTGGCTGACCGGTATTTGCATGATGCTGTTTTCATTAAACCACTGGCCTTGTGGGACAACACTGTGGACTATCCGCAGAGAAACTCAAAGCTGGAAATGGACTTGGATTTCATTTTTGGTACCGACAATAACCGGTATTGTTATCTGCTTTATTACGGCATGGACAGTAAGATTGCTAAAACTAATCTAGAAATTTAATTAACCATATACTGAATAAAATAACCATAATTTAGGCATAATTATTTTGGAGGTGTAACCATGAAAAAGATCAAACTAACTCAAAAAGAAAGAACCCTTTTAGAAGATCAAAAGAGTCATGAGGCAATATGTATTCAAAAGTATAATAATTATGCACAACAAGCACACGATATGGAGCTGGCAGAATTATTCACAGGCTATGCTGCCCAAGAGCAAAATCATCTAGATACAATCAATCAGATGCTGAGTGGAAATATACCAAATATTCAACAACAAAGTACCGATGAGCAATCCCCGCAAAGCCGGCATAGTTATCAGAACCAACAACAGCAAGCAGGCCAAACAACAGGTATGCAAAATGAAGCAGATGCAGGTTTATGCATCGATATGCTGATGACCGAAAAATACGTTTCCGATACTTATGACACAGCTATCTTTGAGTTTACTGATAGTAACGCACGTCAAGTACTTAACCATATTCAGAAGGAAGAACAGCAGCACGGTGAAGGCATTTTCAATTATATGCAGAGCAAAGGGATGTATAATCCTCAATAGACATAGACTTGGACGGTTTGTTTGAAAAACCGTCCATCAATTTTCTATTCCCATTTAAACGACTTTATTGCTGTTAGCAGAGAAACCAAAAAAATTCCTGACAAAACAAGAATATTAGTTATATAACTGGAAGGTTTACCCCCTAACCATACTCCTTTTAATAACTCTACTCCATAAGAGAGAGGTAAAACTTTAGAAAAAGCCACTAATCCTTTGGGCATTAGTTCAATGGGCATAGTAGAACCGGATAAAAATATCATAGGAAAATACACTAAATAAGAAAGCACACTTGCTGATTTTCCGTTAGGTGAAACTCCTGCAATTACAAGTCCTAATGAAAACACACATAATGTAATCAGCAAAAACGAAAACAGCACAGGCAGCAGTCGACCAAAGAAACTTAAATCAAAAACAATTACCGCCGTTATAATCAAAAGCACCATTCCTAGTACTGTCATAAGAAAGTTAACGACTACTTGAGACAATAAAATATCTACCGGTTTCATTGGGGTAGCCATAAATCTTTTCAATATCTTACGTTCTCGATATTGAGCAACTGTAAGTGGCAGGCTCATAAGACCGGTAACAGCAATTATCATGCAGGTATATGCAGGCAAAGACACATCTACTGTTCCAAATCCGCCAAAATAATCTGTCGGTTGGTTTCCGTATATATTGCCATATAAAAGCAGCATTCCAACAGGAAACAAAAATCCAAAGAACATATTGAAAAAATTTCTACAGAAAAGTTTTAGTTCAATCCAAGTAATCATGATAAACCTGTTCATGACCCAACCTCCTCAAGAAACTCACTACCGGTAATCTTAATATATGCATCCTCCAAGTTTGGCCTCTTAATATTTAAACCGGCATATTCAATGCCGTTCGTTTCTAACGCCAACACCAATTTTCCTAAAATAGACTGATCCTTTCCATAAGCTGTATATGCTGTTCCTTCCACTTTCAACTCAACTAATTGGCTGACACTATTTAAAAGCAGCTCAGATACATTGTGCTGACATCGAAAACCAATCTCGTAATAGATGCCGCAGGTGGCAATTACATGAGGAACCTCGCCATAAGCTGCAATTTTACCTCGATGAATTATACCGACCCTGTCACAAAGGTATTCAGCTTCTTCCATATAATGAGTTGTCATAAATACTGTTTTGCCTTCCTTTTTCAGTTCTTTAACATAATCCCACATAGAGCGCCTAGCCTTAGGATCCAAACCTGTAGTCAATTCATCTAAAAAAACTATCTCAGGATTAGGAATCAACGCAAGAATAATCGAAAGCCGCTGTCTCTGCCCTCCAGATAAATTCTGTACATATGAATTCCATTTTCCAGCAAGCTCAAACCCTTCCAAAAGTGGTTGTGACAAAAGAGGATGTTCATACAATGATTCAAAAAGTCTGCATATTTCACCGACTTTGATTTTATCTTGAAATGATGTTTGCTGCAATTGTACTCCTATGCGGTTGTAAAGATTATACCGCTCATTCAAAGGATCAAGACCCAAAATCCTGACAAAACCCTGATCAAAACTTCTTAACCCGATAGCACATTCAATGGTAGTTGTCTTTCCAGCACCGTTAGGGCCGAGTAATCCAAAAATTTCCCCTTCTTTGACTGTAAGAGAAACATCATCAACTGCAACAACATCTCCATAACATTTGCACAGATTATTGATCTCAATGACATCCATTAAAAGCCCCTCCCAACAATTTATCTGCTTATCCCTAGACTACCCTGAAAGATGTAGAAAATCAAGTAAAATTTTGGTTGTTGGCTATATTTCAAAATGTAGAAACAACTTTTCACTGCTTGGATAAATCCTTACTTGTACCCCATAAACCTTGCTAAACTAATATGATATAATATCGATATCTCCATTATAGAATGAGGCTGCATTATGATATATGAAAAAATAGTTACAGGCACTTTTATTAAACGTCCTAATCGTTTCACTGCTATAGTTGTGATAAATGGTAATAAAGAGACTGTTCATGTAAAAAATACCGGGCGCTGTCAAGAACTGCTCCTACCGGGAGCCAAAGTGATTTTAGAAGACCGTTCTCATATCCTGACACGCAAGACCAAATATTCATTAATTGCTGTTTGGAAGGGGAAAATGCTGGTAAATATCGATTCTCAGGTTCCTAATCAGGTGGTATATGAAGCCGTTAAAGCCAAACAAATTCCCACACTGACTAATCTTACACATTTAAAACGAGAAGTTTCATTTGGGAATTCTCGTTTTGATCTGTATTTTGAATCAACCAAAGAAAAAGGTTTTATTGAAGTTAAAGGAGTTACCTTGGAAACGGATTCTATAGCTATGTTTCCTGATGCCCCCACTAGCAGAGGATTAAAACATGTTTTAGAAATGATACAAGTAGTCGAACAGGGATATCGAGGTATAATTTTTTTCTTAGTACAAATGAAAGGTCCAAAACTATTTCAACCCAACCTGGAAATGGACCGGGCTTTTACTCAAGCACTTCAAAAAGCCAAAAGTTCTGGTGTGGAAATTATGGTTTATGACTCTTGTGTTTTAGCCAACTCTATTCAGCTAGATGAACAATTAGTATACAAGATTATGTGTGCCTGAACCAAGCTCCACACTTTTTCCGTCAGGAAACACAAATACAAAACCAGATAAGACAGCAAATTAAGAATGAAGGCTCTCAGATTTATGGTTCAAAGTGCAGGAGTTCCATACAATATAGAGAAGAGTAATTCGATAACTTATTGGAGGTGCATTTATTGAGCTTAGAAGAAAAAGCAAAAGAACTAGCCCAATCGCTCAAAGAAACTGAAGAATACAAGGGACTTGTCTCTGCCCAGACACGAGTTCGACTTGATCCTACAGCGGAAGATTTAGTAAAACAGCTGCAAATCAAGCAGCAGGAGATTTATCAGGTACAGATGGAAGGCAATGCTCCATCTCCAGAACTAATTCAGCAAATTCAATTTTTGGACTCTCAAGTAAAAACTAATCTCACTCTTAAAAATTTTATAAAGGCCCAAGAAGCTTTTGGGGAAAAAATGAATGAGCTTAATGAGACCATCAGCAGAGAATTATTTGGTTAAATTAAATTTTATAGTTAATTACAAATAAGCACAGGAACGCTAGGTACAAAACCTAGCGTTTTTTGTTAAGGCCACCTTGAAATCGTTAGACTACAGCACTCTGACACAGGATTTATGCAGCTGTTATTGTGTAATACTTCCATCAATAGCAGTTTTCATCAGCCACTGCTTTGATTGACCTGCATCAAATATTTCAAATTTTAATTTACATCCAGGAATCCACTTAAGTATAAGCTGTTCCAACCGTTTAGAGACTTCCGAAGCGCCCATATAGTTAGCAGTTACTAGTAATACAGCAACACTAGTTTCAGTCCATCTGCAAATTAAGTCGCCCTGCCGCAGTGAAACTTGTAATAATTCCAATGTTCTAC
>JAAZMN010000180.1 GCA_012798795.1 Bacillota bacterium
GAGTATCGTCTTGAACAAATTTTTTGCTGGCAATCATCATGACAATGGATAAGGCTGTACCTGTTACCCCAAAAATGGTTCCCAAGTTAGGTATAAATAAGTTGTTTAGATCTACTTGAAATAGGTCTAGCACTCCTAGGATTAATCCTAGACCCAATATAACCCAATAAACAGTAAAACCCTTATGTGTCAGTCGATAACCAAGAGTATGGGTAGGTTGATGCCCCTTAATCTTATGGTGCAGAATTAAGTCAATATGATCCCCTTCTTCGTGTCCTAAGTGAATTAAACTTTCATCTGTTACAGCTGCTTCTTGACGCAACAAGGAGTGATCGTGTTTTTTATGAGCCAATTGTCGCTGGCGTTTTCTTTTCTCCCTAGCATGATACTTTTTTAATAAACCTGGACCAAAATTAAAATAATCTACGATATACCCGACAATAATAGCTGTGATAAAGGATATTATGCTTACCAGCAGATAATCCATTGGTTTAGTTGATAGCAGCACAAAAGCAGAGTCACCCATAGTTGCAATTAAAGTGGCAACTATCGTTCCAAAAGTAACTGTCCCTCTATGAAATAATGGAATAACAAATATTGCACCACCGCAACCAGGGGTTAGGCCTAATAAAGCACCTATAATAGGCTGTACTTTCTTAGAGCGTTCTATTTTCTTTACCAGCCTTCCCGCTAGTAAATAGTCTATATATCCGAAAAGCAAAAGTACAGCTCCAACAAAGACTGTAACTTGAATAAATGCATTTTCTGCACTAAATACGATTAAATCAAAAATTTGACTAAGCAATATCTATCTCCCCCATACTACAACAATATATTATAAGAATAAAACTTTCAAATAAGCCTGTCAATAAATCTAGAGTGGTAAAAGTCTAAGAAAGGTGATATAATAGTAACGGTTACTGATAACCAATATTTTCCTTTGCGTGCAAGTTTTAAAAGACAATTTAATTAAGGAGGTAAAATATTATGAGTTGGAGTAAAAAAATTACAGATAAGGTAACTTGGGTAGGGAAGGTGGACTGGGAATTAAAGACATTTCATGGTGACGAACTCTCGACTAATAAAGGTTCTAGTTATAACTCTTACTTAGTTCGTGATGAAAAGGTTGCATTGATTGACACTGTCTGGCTGCCATATGACAAAGAATTCGTCACTAAACTAAAAGAGGAAATTGATCTAAATGAAATTGATTACATAATTATCAATCATGCTGAGATAGATCATAGTGGGGCATTGCCGGAGTTAATGCGGGAAATCCCAGATACCCCCATTTATTGCACTAATAATGGAATTAAATCTCTTAAGGGTCATTTTCATCAGGACTGGAATTTTGTCCCAGTAAAAACTGGAGATACCTTAGAACTAGGTGACAGCAAATTTGTGTTTGTGGAAGCACCCATGCTGCATTGGCCGGATACAATGTTCACTTATATGACTGGCGAGAACATCTTATTCAGTAACGATGCCTTTGGCCAGCATTATGCAACAGAAGCTCTGTATAATGATTTGGTAGATCAAGGAGAACTTTTCGCTGAGGCAATTAAGTATTACGCAAATATTCTCGCACCTTTTAGTACTCGAGTAAAGAAAAAAATTGAAGAAGTTTTAGCTCTAAATTTACCTATAGATCTTATTTGTACTAGTCATGGAGTTATTTGGCGAAATAATCCGGGACAGATTATTGAACGATATTTACAGTGGGCTGAAGACTATCAAGAAAATCAGATCACCATTGTCTACGAATCAATGTGGGAAGGCACTCGGAAAATGGCTGAGGCCTTAGCTTCTGGAATTCTGCAAGCTGATGACGATGTTGTTGTCAAGATTATGAGTGCGGCAAAAGATGACAAAAATGATATTGTTACTGAGATTTTTCGTTCCAAAGCTATATTATTAGGGTCTTCCACTATCAATAACCGTTATCTTAGTGGTATCGGCGGTTTAGTTGAGATGGTTAAAGGACTAAAGTTTAAAAATAAGAAAGCGGCTGCTTTTGGTAGTTATGGTTGGAGCGGAGAATCGGTGAAACTATTAAGCAAAGACTTAACAGAGGCGGGTTTTGAAGTAGTTGATGAAGGAATTAGGGTTTTGTGGCAGCCTGATTCAGATGCAATCAAGGCATGCATGGCATATGGTAAGCAATTTGCTGAGAAAGTCTAAGTCAAAGAGTAATAATCAAAAACTCAGGGCGACGGAGAACCGTCGCCTTTCTTGATCTAGATTAAAGTTGTAAAGCTAAGCTGACTAGTATTTGAAAAAATTTACCAATATGTTAATATAAGGTTAGGTGAAAAAAGACACCTGGCCTATTTTTGTTGGTGGGAAAGACAATGAAAAAAGCCTTTCACGTTGAAGATTTAAGATTTAAGTACTCATCCTCTGATGTAGATACTATTAAGGGGATTTCCTTTAATGTATTTGAAGGTGAGATCTTTGGGTTTTTAGGACCTTCTGGAGCAGGAAAATCCACGACACAGAAGATTTTGATTAAGCTGTTAGAAGATTATCAAGGCAGTATAAAGTATTTTGGGCAGGATTTAAAAACATTAGGTCCATCTTTTTACGAAGATGTAGGCGTTGGTTTTGAAATGCCTGTTCACTTTGGAAAAATGACTGCTTTGGAGAACATAGAATTTTTTGCAGGTTTTTATCAAAGTACAGCAGATATTCAACAATTAATGGAACGTGTTGGGCTGTGGGAAGATGCTAATATGCGGGTTGGGGAGTATTCCAAGGGTATGAAAGTACGCCTTAATTTTGTTCGTGCCATGTTAAATAATCCCCGAATTCTATTTTTAGATGAACCTACAAATGGTTTAGATCCAAAAAATGCCAGAATTATTAAGGATATGATCAGTGAGTTTAGGGATCAAGGTGGGACAGTTTTTCTCTCTACTCACCTAATGAATGATGTTGAACAATTATGCGATCGGGTAGCTTTTTGTGTTAATGGTCATTTACACGACATTTCCACTCCCCGTGATTTAAAAATCAAATACGGAAAGCGAGAAGTCAAGGTTGAATATAAAGAGAATGGTTCGACTTTATCTAGCGTGTTTCCCATGGAGGACCTTGGAGATAATGCCGAATTTATAAATACATTACGGACTAAAGAAATTGAAACCATCCACAGTGGTGAAACTTCCCTAGAGGACATTTTTATTATTGTGACTGGAGTTGAACTCCAATGAATAAATATTTAAAATTAGTGAATGGTGAACTTAAGCGGTTAATAACATACAAGATCCTCCCTGTTAGCTTGGTAACCGGGCTAATCTGGATCACAATATTATTTTTTCTTTCAGCAGTAGAAGCACGTGTTATAGCACCATTATTTATTTTTGTTGATTTATCTATGATGATTATTTTATTAATAGGAGCTTCTCATCATCTTGAAAAACAGGAAGGCACGATCAAAACTATGATGGTTATGCCTGTAACCCTAGGACAGATATTAATAGCAAAAGTGGCTGGTTCTCTAGTACTAGGTGTTCAATCAGTAGTTCTAACCTGCTTAGCTTTATACTTAATTCATGGCATTACATTTAACTATGGGCTGCTGCTTTTGGTTACGATAATTGTGGCAGTGGTTCACAGTGCAATTGGCTTTTTCTTAGCCTTAAATAGTAGGGATTTTACTTTTATGCTGGGTTGGATGATGGCTTATATATTTCCATTTGTAATTCCTACGATCCTGTTTATGTTTGAAATCATACCGCAAAAGTATGAATGGTTATTAATGATTTCGCCATCCCATTCTGGCAGTAACCTGATTAAATATGTTACTTCAGGTGATTTTGGTATTTGGCAGTTGATCGGCAGCTGTGC
>JAAZMN010000181.1 GCA_012798795.1 Bacillota bacterium
GCATTCCTCAATGATTTATCAATTCAGCCTGAGCTTTTACCGCCCTTGGTATTGGCTTATATTGGGGATGCCGTCTTTGAGCTGTATGTCCGCTTAAGATTAATACCTGAAGTTCATAAAGTACAAAAACTGCATAAACATGCGACAAATTGGGTTAATGCTGGCAGCCAGTCAAAATTATTGAAACGCATTGAGCCGGTTTTAAATGATGAAGAACGTCAAATAGTCAAACGCGGGCGCAATGCGAAGAGTAAAGTCCCGCGTAATACAGATATGATAGAATACCGATACAGCACCGGATTTGAGGCTTTAATCGGGCATTTATATCTATCTGGGCAAGCAGAACGCTTAATTGAGCTGTTTACTTTAATCGGGCCGATAGAATAAAAGGAGCTGATATGTAAGAAATGGGAAGAAATAATAATACGGACATTATAGAAGGCCGTCAACCTGTATTAGAACTATTTCGCTCAGGGCGGCCTATTAATCAAATATATGTTGCCAAGGGCGATAGGCAGGGGTCAATAAGGAAAATATTGAGATTGGCTAAAAAACACCAAGTGGTTGTTAAGGAAGTCAAACGTGATTATCTTGATACAATGAGTCAGACTCGCAATCATCAGGGTGTGATAGCACAAATAGCTCCTATTAAATATTGTGATTTAGAGGACTTGCTTACTAAAAGTAAAGCTGGATTCTATCTGGTTTTGGCAGGGATTCAGGATCCGTATAATTTGGGTTCGTTGATCCGCAGTGCTGAAATATGTGGTGTTGATGGAGTAATAATTCCCAAACGCAGGGCGGTGGGAGTTACAGCTGTTGTAGCTAAAGCATCAGCAGGAGCAGTGTCTCACTTACCGATTTGCCGGGTAACTAATATAGTCGATACTTTAAAACGCCTTAAAGAAGCAGGGTGTTGGGTCGTCGGTGCAGATATGGACGGAGAGATTTGTTACAAACAGGACTTGACGCAACCTGCGGCATTAGTAATAGGAGGCGAAGGTAGTGGTTTACCTCGATTAGTAAAGGAAACATGTGATTTTTTAGTTAGAATTCCTTTACATGGTTCCATTGGCTCCTTTAATGCTGCTGTTGCTGGTGGGATTTTGATGTATGAAATTGCTAGACAAAAGAATGGACAATTGTGAAAGCCCAGCTATATGTCAATTCTAATTGCTTGACGCTGTCAGAGCAATAGTGTATAATGGGACTATATTGTGGACAAGACAGTGACACAGTGGGGCTTTCGGGCAAATCTCCAGCTTGGAGCCGAGTTCAATTAAATAATCCAGGTAGTGGAGGCGATATAGGTGAGTGCAAGTGCACAGAAAGATTATATTCAAGCATATGAAGCTATGAGTGATGAAGAAATTGTTGAACTTACTCGCAATAACGATGATTTTGCGCTTGAATATTTAATTAATAGGTATCGAAACTTTGTCAGGGCCAAAGCTCGCTCGTATTTTTTAATTGGTGCTGACCGCGAAGATATCATTCAAGAAGGGATGATCGGATTATATAAAGCGATTCGTGATTATCGTCCGGATAGATTAGCATCCTTCAGAGCGTTCGCTGAACTATGTATTACTCGTCAAATTATTACCGCAATCAAAACAGCAACCCGTCAAAAACACATTCCATTAAATTCTTATATTTCGCTTAATAGACCAATCTATGATGAAGATTCAGACCGTACTTTATTGGATATTATATCGGGGACGAAAGTTACTGATCCTGAAGAGTTAGTGATTAGTAAGGAAGAATTTATTGATATTGAGAATAAAATGAGTGAGTTCCTCAGTGATCTAGAATGGAAAGTTTTAATGTACTATCTTGAGGGCAAAAGTTATCAAGAAATTGCTGACGATTTATCGCGACATGTAAAGTCGGTGGATAATGCACTGCAAAGAGTGAAGCGTAAGCTTGAACGTTATTTAGAGAAACGGGAGTTGGAATAAAAAGTGATTGACAAGATTATTATTCCATGTTATAGTAATAACTGTTCGAGCCGGTGTAGCTCAATTGGCAGAGCAGCTGACTTGTAATCAGCAGGTTGCGGGTTCAAGTCCCATCGCCGGCTCCAAGTAGCTTAATTATTATTATGTTTTTTACGGAGGGGTTCCCGAGTTGGCCAAAGGGGGCAGACTGTAAATCTGCTGGCAGTGCCTTCACAGGTTCAAATCCTGTCCCCTCCACCATACACAGCGCGGGGTGGAGCAGTCTGGTAGCTCGTCGGGCTCATAACCCGAAGGTTGTCGGTTCAAATCCGGCCCCCGCAACCAATTTTATTACTGATTACTGTAGATTTCCGATGAGAATCCATCGGTTTTTTTGTTATTCGGAGGGAAGGTTGCAGTAAATAAGCAGTGTGCATACAGTAATATCGGAGGAGATCTTTGTGCGCACTGTTATTATAGGTATAGTCGTTGGTAAAGCGGCAGCATTATTATTAATGATGGTTGGATTATCATTTCTGTTTGCGTGGCTGATTATCACATTAATCGGGATTTATATTCAGTTTTATCAGGTTACTACGCCTTGTTCTGATCAGAAAGTTGATAACAGTATTGCTTTCTGGATTATGATTGGAGCAATGATTCCTGTTTTACGGATTGCGATACAGTAATAAAAAGAGTTATAAAGGGTAATCTAATTAGAGAAAAATGGTAGTTGGGCATCAAATAAGCAGGAAATTTTTGCTTTATACCGAATAATCACTTTGTACCTATTTTAAAACGGTTACAATATTACTTGATATTTTTTATTATAGGAGGAAGGAACAATGGCAAAACAAAAGTTTGAAAGGACTAAACCACACGTAAACGTAGGAACAATTGGTCACGTAGACCATGGTAAGACTACTACAACAGCAGCAATGACATTATTGCTTGCTCGAGGGGACAA
>JAAZMN010000182.1 GCA_012798795.1 Bacillota bacterium
AGAGCTTCATGAGGTTTTCAGCGAATGGAATAAAGGAGAATTGGACAGCTATTTAATTGAGATTACCAGTAACATATTCTCTAAAGTAGATAAAGAAACTAAACAACCGTTAGTAGAGTTAATAATGGATACTGCTGGTCAAAAAGGTACGGGCAAATGGACATCGCAGGCAGCTTTAGAATTAGGCATTGCTACGCCTACTGTAACTGAAGCAGTGTTTGCTAGATGTTTATCGGCCATAAAAGATCAGCGTGTTGCTGCTGCTAAGATTCTAACCGGTCCTGACGGAAAGTATGAAGGAGATCGAGATGAATTCATTGAAGCAATCCGCCAGGCATTATATGCATCAAAGATTTGCTCCTATGCTCAAGGATTTGCTATGATGCGAGAGGCTTCTAAAGAATGGGATTGGGATCTAAAATTTGGTGAAATTGCCTTAATGTGGCGTGGTGGCTGCATTATTCGAGCTCAGTTTCTAGAACACATTAAGGATGCTTTCGTGGAAAACCCTGATTTACCCAATTTACTACTGGCACCATACTTTAAAGAGGCTGTAGAAAAAGCACAACCAGGTTGGCGCAAAGTAGTATCTACAGCTACTGAATTAGGTTTGCCAATACCAGGATTTAGTTCAGCTTTATCTTATTTTGACGGGTATCGACGTGCTAGGCTTTCTGCTAACTTAATCCAAGCACAGCGAGATTACTTTGGAGCACATACTTATAGGAGAATTGATAAGCCGGGAGTTTTCCATACTGAATGGCTGACCCCTGGAAGCGAAGTTACTAGCGATATCCAAGACTAGTAAGTTTCATACTCTTATAGACTGTTGACTTAGGTATCTCGGACAGATTTGTAAGCGGGATACCTAAGTTTTTATAATTATCTGTCACCGAGTTCCGATAAAAATCAAAATAACACCAATTGCTACTAATATAGTTTTATTATAAGAAACTTGGTGAGATACTCCAATTAATCCAAGACTGCTAACTAAGATCAGGATTATAGTTCCGATTAATCCTAGTAAAGCATTAAGTTTCACTGCAGTTTGTACTTTAGCAAATTTTATCATTAATAAAGCTGCGGTGATCTCAATAGTACCTGCGAGGAGGCGCAGAAAAGCCATGCTTAAAACAATTCGTAATTCAGTTAGCATCATTATCCTCCTTGTAATTTTTCAAGTTTTAATGTAAGAGAGGGGCAAGAACGTGTATCAGTATTTAAATGCGGTGGATAAAGAAATTGTGGACCTTATCAGATTAGAGACAAAACGACAGGTAGATAAGCTGGAACTAATAGCCTCAGAAAATTTTGTCAGCAGAGCAGTATTAGAGGCAATGGGCAGCCCACTAACTAATAAATATGCAGAGGGTTATCCTTCTAGACGTTATTATGGTGGTTGTGAATATGTAGATCAGGTGGAAGAATTAGCCATTGAACGAGCTAAGAAACTGTTCGGGGCTGAACACGTTAATGTTCAACCGCATTCAGGTTCCCAGGCCAATCAAGCAGTTTACTTTGCATTATTAGAACCTAACGATGTTGTTTTAGGCATGGATTTAAGTCATGGCGGTCATTTAACACATGGCAGTCAAGTAAATTTGTCAGGGAAATGGTTTAATTTTGTACATTATGGAGTTGACAAGGACACTGAATTATTAGATTATGATCAAGTTTTTAGCTTAGCAAAAAAACATAAGCCAAAGCTGATTGTTGCTGGTGCATCAGCATACTCTAGAATTATAGATTTTAAAAGATTAAGGGAAATAGCAGATGAAGTTAACGCTTATTTAATGGTTGATATGGCTCACATTGCAGGTTTAGTAGCAGCATCTGTTCATCCCAGTCCTGTGCCTTATGCACATGTGGTGACCACTACAACTCATAAAACTCTGAGAGGACCTCGCGGAGGTATGATTATATCCACAAAAGAGTTAGCTAAGGCTATTGATAAAGCCATTTTTCCTGGAATTCAAGGTGGGCCATTGATGCATATTATTGCCGCTAAAGCTGTTGCTTTTAAAGAAGCCTTGACTGATGAATTTAAGCAGTATCAAAAGCAGATTGTGAAAAATGCAAAAGCTTTGGCTAAGGGTTTAAGTGATCGGGGTTTTGTTTTAGTTTCAGGAGGTACAGATAATCATTTGGTTTTAGTCAATCTAAAACCTCGGGGTTTTACCGGTAAAGAAGCGGAGAAATTATTAGATGATGTGGGAATTACAGTAAATAAAAACACTATACCATTTGAAACAGAGAGTCCTTTTGTAACTAGTGGAATTCGTTTAGGAACGGCAGCATTAACCACGCGAGGTCTAAAAGAAAAAGAGATGGATGATATTGCGGATATAATAAGCAAAATATTAGACAGATCAACCACTGATTATACTGACATTAAAAGCAGAATCAAAGCAATAACTGAGAGATTTCCTTTGTATACTGAGATTTAAATAGTTATTGATGCAGTATATTCACATATAGAGGAGTATAGATTATGCCTGTTGTGCCATTACTAGATTCCAAAACCAAACACAACATGAAAATGAATACTATTGATGGCACTTTTGCTGTGGCCAGCGATAATTTGACTAATCCATATCTAGGGTTATTTGCTCTTTCTTTAAGGGCAACAACCTCATAAATAGGTATGTTAAATGCGTTTCCTGCTTTACTTGGTAATATTTTGCAGATACCTTACGGAATTTTGGGAGAGAAAGTAAAAGACAGGCGTAAAATTATTATTATCGGTTCTATTTTGAATCGCTTCAGTTGGATTTTAATGGGCTTTATTCCATTTATGGTTCCATCTGAATTGAGAGTTCCGATTGTTATTTTAATTGCTACTTTAAGAGTTGTCGGTGGAAATCTGGGGGTACCTGCGTGGACTTCAATTCAGGCTGAATTGATCCCTCGAGAAATTCGGGGAAATTATTACTCAAACCGCAACATGATTTTAAATATTTCCGGACTAATTGCTACTTTAATTGCAGGCAAGCTGCTGAAGATAGCTTTTCCATATAATTACCAGATTTTATTTGTGATTGCATTTATTCTTGGAATCTGTTCGTTAATCAGTTTTACTAAAATAAAAATTGACCAATTACCGAAAGAGCATACACAAAAAGTTTCTGACGAAAAAAAGGTTATTAGAATTAAGAATTTTATGCAAACCATACGATCAAACAAGACATTTTCTAATTACTGTTTGAGTACTGTGATATGGAATATCGGGGTTACGTTGGTTAGTCCGTTAATCTCTATTTATTTTATTAAAGATTTAACCGGAACCGCAGAGTATTGGGCGTATATTCAAGCAGCAGGAACAGCTGCAGGAATTCTCTGCCAAAAATTCTGGGGTCCGCTTGTCGATGAGTTCGGCCAGAAGAATGTTATGTCTAAATCAGGGATTGGCGTTGTATTAATACCATTTTTATGGTTTATTGCACCCAACAATGTCTTTGGACTATTAATTAATTTTTGGGGTGGATTATGTGGGGAGGTTATAATCTAGCTGCTTTTAATTTATTATTAGAGGTTACTCCCGATGAAAACCGTTCAATGTATATTGGAATTTATAATACGTTAGCCGGTGTGGCCACAGCGATTGGACCTTTAGTTGGAGGATTTTTAGCTGAGATTATCCAGTTAAGATATGTTTTTTTGCTGTCATTTATCGGCAGGGGCATGGGTTTGTTTTTACTGTACCGCAATGTGGACGATGATTCATCAGATAAACAAATGGGTTGGAAAGACTTAAGATACCCGTTTCAAAGGGGTAGATATTTAGGGTAACCCTTGCGGTTTGGGTTAAACTATATTATAATTGAATTCAATAACTTAAAGGCTATATAGGGAAAGATTGTCAGTTAGATTGTTTAGAGAGTCAATGGTAGGTGTGAATTGATCAATCGCTGGCAAGGTCCGTCTCTATGAAAATGTTTTAAGAACATTTCGGTTGAGAAGGAAACGTTAAGTGTAACTTCTTCGGATAAGCTCGTTACAGCTGTTTGAGTGGATTAGTTTACAGCTAATCAAATAGGGTGGTAACGCGGGTTAACCTCTCGTCCCTGAAATTTTCGGGGATGAGGGTTTTTTTATATTTGTATTATACTAAACTGAGGAGGAATACCATGTTAGATTTACGCTTTATCAGACAGAATTCGGATTTAGTTCGTGAAATGCTAAAAAAGCGAGGTGAAGAAGCACCTCTTGATGAATTACTGGAGTTGGATGAACGCAGACGTTCTTTATTAGGTGAAGTAGAACAGTTGAAGGCAAAAAGAAATGCTGTATCAGAGGAAATTGCCCAGTTAAAGCGTAAAAAAGAGGATGCATCTGAGCTTATTGCTGAAATGAAAGTAGTATCACAAAATATCAAAGATTATGACGAACAACTGCGGATTATAGATGAGCAGCTACTTGATCGCCAGCTTCGAATTCCTAATATGCCTCATGAATCTGTGCCTATGGGGAACAGCGAAGCAGATAATGTGGAGATTAGGCGCTGGGGGGAACAAACAAAATTTACTTACAAACCTATTCCTCATTGGGATATTGGTGTAAATTTAGATATTATTGACTTTGAGCGAGCCGCAAAGGTAACAGGATCCAGGTTTTATTTTCTCAAAGGTTTAGGGGCAAAATTAGAAAGAGCCTTAATCAGTTTCATGCTGGATTTACACACTAAAGAACATGGATACACTGAGATTTTCCCGCCATTTATGGTTAATCGGGATAGTGCTGTTGGCACTGGTCAGCTGCCAAAATTTGGCGAAGATATGTTTAAAATTCAGGGTATGGATTATTATTTGATTCCTACTGCAGAAGTCCCCGTTACTAATCTTTATCGGGATGAAATATTAGATGGCAGTCGGCTGCCTATTTATCATACGGCATATTCTGCATGCTTTCGATCAGAAGCAGGGGCTCATGGTCGCGATACAAGAGGTGTCATCCGCGTGCATCAATTTAACAAAGTAGAATTGGTAAAATTTGTTAAACCGGAAACCTCTTATGAAGAATTGGATAAATTGGTAGATAATGCCGAAACAGTTTTACAAAAGCTGGGATTACCATACAGAGTAACCCAGATATGTACAGCAGATCTTGGTTTTACAGCTGCTAAGAAATTGGATTTAGAAGTTTGGATGCCAAGTTATGGTAGATATGTAGAAATTTCTTCCTGCAGCAATTTTGAAGCATTTCAAGCACGGAGAGCTAACATTCGTTTTCGCAGCGAACCGGGAGCTAAGCCTGAGTTTGTACACACTATAAACGGGTCGGGTGTTGCTATTGGGCGCTGTTTAGCTGCTGTTTTAGAAAATTATCAGCAAGAAGACGGCTCAATAGTTATTCCTGAAGTATTGCGAACATATATGGGAGGACTGGACAGAATCGATTGAAAACCACTTGTTAAAAGTCTAATTTTAATGTATAATAGCTTTTGTGTGGAGGGGTGCCAGAGTGGACGAATGGAGCGGTCTTGAAAACCGTCGAGGGTTTGCGCCCTCCGTGGGTTCA
>JAAZMN010000183.1 GCA_012798795.1 Bacillota bacterium
ACTTATAAGCGCTACGCTTTAACTGATTCGGGAATATCACCTCGTTCCATTCCCGGACAGTCCAATGGCATGCATGCAGCTCTCTCAAATGAACATGACGAAATTGGACGGGAAGAGGCTGAAGATCCATATAACCGGGTTACACAAATGAATAAACGCTTTCGCAAAATCCAGAACCTTTCGCCAAACACGTGGGAAATGGACTACAGCGGACCGGACAATCCCGATCTACTGCTTTTGGGTTGGGGCTCAACCTATGCTCAACTTAATGAAGCAAGAGCGATATTAGAAAAGCAGGGGAAAAAAGCTGCTCATCTGCAGCTGCGATTACTTACCCCCTTCCCGCATCAAAGTGTAAAAGAAAAAATCCAACAGGCTAAAGAATGTTTGATCGTCGAAAACAATTACACTGCACAATTGCGTTTATTAATCCAGCGAGAAATCGGATTCAGTGAGAAATTTATTTCACATAATCGCTATGACGGAAACCCGTTAACTGTCAATGAAATAGTCTTAAAAGCAAATGAGGTGTTACAATGAACTATAAATTATCGGACTATCGAGGGGTTGTGCCTACCTGGTGTCCAGGCTGCGGCGATTTTGCTGTTTTAGGCTGCCTGCAAAAAGCCACCATGCAGCTGGGTCTGCCGCCTGAAGATGTTGTAATAGTATCGGGGATTGGCTGTTCCGGAAAAATTGTGCAGCATTACGGCGGCTATGGTTATCATTCACTACACGGGCGTACAATACCGGTTGCTACAGGCATTAAATTAGCTAACCCTAAACTTACAGTTATTGCTGCCGGAGGAGATGGGGATGGTTATGGTATTGGACTGAACCATTTTATCCATGCCATGCGCCGCAACATAGACATTACTTATCTAGTAATGGACAACCATATATACAGCTTAACAACAGGTCAAACATCACCTACAAGCCGCATGGGTTTCATCTCAAAAACCACACCTAAAGGTGCGGCTGAACTGCATATTCGCCCGTTAGAAATTGCATTAGCAGCAGGTTCTTCTTTTATTGCTCAAGGCTTTTCCGGGGATGTGAACCAGTTAACTAATTTGATTATTGCCGGTATTCAACACCGTGGATTCAGCCACATTAATATTTTTAGTCCATGTGTGACTTTCAATAAGCAAAACACTTTTGCATGGTTTAAAGAACGAATAATCAATCTGGACGATGATCAAAATTATCAGCCAAATGATAAGGTAAGAGCTTTGGAAAAGGTAATTGAAGCTGATGGTGTATTAACCGGGATTATTTATCAGGAAGAACGACCAGTTTACCATCAAGCCCTACCCGGCCCGAAAGAGCAGCCGTTAACTCAAACTCCGGTAGAACTCGAAAGGAGTCAATTTGAACAACTAATCAAAATGTTTCACTAGTATCATTAAATTCGTGCTCCGTATTTTTTCAGAATTTGCTCTGCTTGATCTAACTTGGAATGGTCCAAAACTACCGTTAATACTACATCAATTCCAATATTATCTGCAGCCCTGTCTGTCAATCCCGAAGCATCAGGACTAGCACTAAGCAGAATGGAAAGGTCTCTACTAAACTCAGTATCATAAACAGAGCTTGCCAAACCAGGAAAGTCTCCTGTAAGTGCATTTTCTCTGCTTAATTCATTTCCAGTAAAAGGCTGATAATCAGTTTGGTTTATTTTTATGTCAATTATTCCTAACCGCTCAAGTGCCTCTTTTGCTTTTAACGCTGCTATTTCTGTATGAAAGCCGGATATTATGGCCCGTTCATCTTTTTCCAATATAAAACGGTTCGGCATTTTATTCACCTCATTAACCTATTATTTATCACATTGTTTACTGTTATTCGTGGTTTTTAAGGTGAAATTCATATTGTACAAGCCAAATTAAGGAAACTATTATTATAATACCGTTGCGGATGCAGCTGTTTGTTGCACAAAAAAGGTGACCAACTTGTGGTCACCCTAAGTCTTTCTTACTTCTTATTGGATTTCAATGCTGCGCCGGCCAAATCTTGTTTGAGTTTTATTGGGAACTCTTACTTCCAAAACACCATCATTATATTTTGCCTGAATTTCTTCGGGTTTAACATCTCCAATATAAAATTGACGTTCACAGCTCATCATCCGGCGTTCTCGGCGAATGTAGTTATTATCATCTTCTTGGTCGAATCTTTCGTCACTCTTAGCACTGATAACTAAATATTCGCCCTCGATTTCTAGATTAATATTTCCTTTATCCATACCGGGAAGCTCTGCTTGAATCAAATAGTCATTTCCCTCTTCTTTAATATCAACTTTAAAACCCATTTCACTCGGCCAATCCCAAAAACTGTTGAAGAAATCCCGGGCAATACTAGGCATTCTGCCTCTGCGTAATGGTCTTAAACTATACATTCATGTGCACCTCCATAAATATGTTCTATCTATATTGTATCTAAACGTCAGGGAAAGTCAAACCCCCTAATTATTGTTATATCTTCAATTTTTACTTTATTTGCCCCAATTTTTAAATTAGATCCCAATATCAATCCTTTGCTTATGTTTAATTGGTCAGAGAAGGTCAGCCGTTGATTCTGCAAATTTTTCACTGAATAACCCCATATTTATCCTGCCCAAAATACATTTCTTTAAACATATCCAGAAAAAATCACCCGCCGCAGAAGCTTAAGGTGATTTGTTTTAAACAATTAGATTCTCTCATAAGTTATAAAAGTATGAGGTAACGGATTTTTTGCATCTTGAATTCCTACCTGTTTTTCTATAACCTTCCATTTACTATAATCTATTTCCGGAAAAAATGTGTCTGCTTCATACTCTTTGTCGATCAATGTTAGATAGAGTTTTTGAGCATATGGTAATAGTTGAGTGTATATTTCTCCTCCGCCGATTACGAAATTTTCTTCCTGTTTATCGATAATCTCCATTAGTTCTGCGATTGAATGCACTACTTTAACATTAGATGCTTTAACCTGAAACGATTTGTCTCTCGTCAGTACTATGTGATATCGGTTTGGCAGCAGATTTGGCAGGGAAAGAAAGGTTTTCCGACCCATGATTATTGTATGCCCGCTTGTGATTTTTCTAAACCTTTTTAGGTCATTTGGCAGATGCCAAGGCATCTGATTATCTTTTCCCAGTGCGTTATTTCTGGCGACAGCAGCAATAATTGAAAGCACTAGACCGATACCTCCATTTTAATTCTTCCACAGTGCTTATAATCTATTAATTTAATATCATCAATAGTAAAATCATAGAAATCCTTAATTGCAGGATTTATCCACAGTTTCGGTGCCTCATACGCCTGTTTTTCCCGGGATAACTGTAATTTCATGCCTTCGATCTGGTTTTCATAGATATGGGCATTATTGATTACATGAGTAAATAGACCAACGCGAAGTTCAACAACTTGGGCTATTAGATGCACCAAAACAGCATACTGGGTAGTATTAAAAGGTACTCCCAGCGGTATATCTCCACTTCGCTGGACAAGCATACAATTTAGCCTTCCTTCTGTTACATCCCACATTGTTAGAAATGCACATGGCTGCAGCATCATGTCCGGCAGATCCTCAATATTCCATAATGATACAATCATTCTTCTATCCTGAGGATCGCTCTTAAGCGTCTCAATTAAACGCTCTAACTGCTTATATTTGGCAATTTGATAGCCATAGGCTTTGCCAATAGTATTGTTTTTATCAACCCAGTGATCCCAAATATGAATATTCCTGTCATTTAACCAACTCACATCATTACTCTGCTGTTGCCAAATCCATAACATTTCTTGTACAGCAGTTTTGAATGCCACAAACTTAGTAGTTAAAATCGGAAATTCATTTTCCAAATCAAACTGCATTATCTGATGGGGCAGTTTATAGGTAGCTGTGCCAGTTCGGTTTTGCCCATAATAGCCGGTGTTTAATATATTCCGTACGATTTCTAAATATTGTTTATCCGCTAAACTCAATAT
>JAAZMN010000184.1 GCA_012798795.1 Bacillota bacterium
GGCATCCTTATACAAAACTCTTGAGGGAATCTATTCCCGAAGCCGATCCGGATAGAAAATGGCGGGGGTCAATATCAATTTCAGAGATTGAGCATGAAGAATACTTAAGAGAAGGATGTAAATTTGCCGAAAGGTGTCCTGAAGTGATGGAAAAATGCAAACAGCAGGTGCCAAGTGCTGTTTATATAAATGATGTATTTGTTAGATGTCATCTTTATTGTGTTGATAAAAGACCAATAGTAAAGGAGGTGAGATCTGGGTCTGGATAAGTGTTTTGGGTGAGAATGTTGTTTAATGGAAAGACAAAAATACTTCTTAGGAGGAGAGTCATGAAAAAAACCTGGAAAATTTTGTCTGTAGTTTGTATTGGTGTTTTGCTGTTTACCCTTCCAGTCTTTGCCCAGACTCAGCAGACCGGGGGGCTGCCGAGAGACAAGACTCTGATTGCCGGTATGCTGACCGGACGTATAGGCACTCCCAATAATTTTAACGGCTGGGTTGGCTGGAAATGGAATGATCGGGGAATGCAGAACCTAGCAAATGAACCATTATGGTCAGTTGATTTTGCTACCGGTGAAATTATTAATGGTCTGGCATCAGGAGACCCGGTCTACAATGATGACTTTACCAAGGTAACTATTCCCTTACGGAAAGGGGTTACCTGGAGCGATGGGGTACCTTTTACAGCCGATGATGTTGTATTTACCGTTGAAGTACTGATTGCTGAACCAGGATTTAATAGTCATTCAACATTTGAAACTCAGGTAGATGCGGTTTATAAAAATGGTGATTATGAGGTTGTTTTTGAACTAAAGGCATCGAATTCACGTTTCCATACTCACTTTTTGGATCGCTGGGGCTGTACTTGGATTATGCCAAAACACATTTTCGAAAAGGCAGAAGATTTGCTGATCTTTGAATTTAACCCCTTTATTGGCTGTGGGCCATATAAACTACACAGCTATGACCCGAATGGTTACTGGACTATTTGGCAGAAAAGAGAAGATTGGCAGAACAGCCCAACCGGGATTCTATTTGGAGAGCCGGTACCAGAGTATGTCATTTTGCAGACCTATAGTGATGAGGGAGCAAAGATTGTTGCTCAATTGACACATCAGCTTGATATAGTGGACCTTTCAGCAGAAGGATTCGTAGCAGCTCTGGCTCAGGGTAAAACGATCAGGGCCTATCAGCCAGGTTATCCGTGGGTTGTTAATAATGATCCTTGTATTACCGGTATTGTCTTTAATGCTGTGATAGAACCTTATGACAATCCGGAAGTTCGTTGGGCATTACTGCTGGCTATTGATATTGTTGAGTTTTTGGCACAAGCAGTAGATGGTCAGGCTACACTGAGTCCAGTTCACGTTCCTTCATTTGGTGCTTATCCTGAATACTACATTGAGCCGCTGCAGGAATGGTTGAAAGAATTCACGCTGGATTTGGGAGATGGAGAATTATTCTATCCATATGATCCTGACGTAGCGCTGAGGGTTGCTGAATATGCTAAGAGCAGAGGTTACTATGTCACAGGTGATCCTGAAGATTTGAAAGAAATCTTTGGGCTTGGCTGGTATAAATATGATCCTGAAGCAGCTGGCAAATTGCTGGAGAAGAATGGTTTTTCAAGGGATGCAAGTGGCAAATGGTTGCTGCCTGATGGCACACCCTGGAAAATCGAAGTTCTAGAAAAAACCGATACTTCGCACCATTCTTTCAAAAATGGTAATGCTGCAGTTCAGCAGTGGAAAAAGTTTGGTATTGATGCTGAATATATAGCAACAGATGCCCATGCCACCCTGCAGGGAGAAGGGCAATACCAAGTTAGCAGCGAATGGCCTGCTCCGGAGCCATGGGGGGGCTGGTGCAGACCTTTACCGGGTTTTAAATAACTTCAATTCAGAATTTATGCAGCCTCTGGGAGTGCTCAATCAGGGCCATAACTCAAGATGGTCAAGTCCAGAAATGGACGATGTTATCAAAAGATTGAGGGCAACAGATCCTACCGATATTGAGGCAACAGTTGCCGTTGGTATCGAAGGGCTGAAGCTTCTGATTGAGGAAATGCCTACTATTCCGACTTATGGATATGCCGGATTTATGACTTGGGACGAGTACTACTGGACCAACTGGCCTGGCTCAGAAAATCCTTACATTGGACCTTATGCACACTGGGGTACATTTAAATATATGCTGCCTTTCCTGGAGCCAACCGGGAATAAATAAAACAAAGTAACAGATCCCCGGTCAGGGAATAATCCCTGGCCGGGATTTTTTGTGCTTTTTTATGTAGAAGACCTGCTACTGTACATTTATATCCAGCTAATTTAGGAATAAGAGCTGTAAGAGGCAAAATTCTTGACACTAACACGTATATTGACAATTCAGTGGCAATAGTGTATCATGATAGCAATTCCATAGCTAAAAGTACTGATTGAGAGGAGTAATCGGCTTGCTTACAGAGAGGGAAGTTATCTGCTGGAAGGCTTCCTAAGACAAAAAGCCGGTGAAGGTCGCTCGCGAGCTGCCAGGGTGAACATTTATTTATTAGCTTTGGCCGTGTAAAACACGTTACTGTTTTATTAAGAGCTTGACAGATAGTTTTAATCTGCTGAGAATTAAGGTGGTACCGCGAAAATAACCCTTTCGTCCTTTGGATGGAGGGTTTTATTTATATTTAAGGAGTTGTTTGATATGGGAAAAACCAAAATGCTAGATAAAACGTATAATCCGCAGGTAGTCGAAGATAAATGGTATCAGTACTGGGAAGAAAACGGTTATTTTCATGCTGAAGTTGATCCGGATAAAGAACCATTTTGTATTGTAATTCCCCCTCCTAATGTAACAGGAGAGCTGCATATGGGTCATGCACTTGATGAGACTTATCAAGATATTTTGATCCGATGGAAACGGATGCAGGGTTGCAATGCTTTATGGGTACCGGGAACCGATCATGCAGGGATAGCAACTCAAGCACGAGTTGAGGAACATATTCGAGAAAAAGAAGGGCTTACTCGTCATGAATTAGGGCGGGAGAAGTTTTTAGAAAGAGTATGGGCTTGGAAACAAGAATATGGTGATCGGATTATTAACCAGCTGAAGAAACTTGGTTCCTCTGCTGATTGGCAGCGCGAACGGTTCACCATGGATGAGGGCTGTTCAAGAGCAGTACGGGAAGTCTTTGTTCGCCTTTATGAAAAAGGACTTATCTACCAAGGACAGTACAGTGTCAACTGGTGTCCTCACTGCAGTACTACTTTATCAGATATTGAAGTGAATCATGAAGAGCAGATAGGGCATCTATATCAGATAAAATATGCTTTAGCAGATGGCAGCGGGTATATTGAGATAGCCACCACCAGGCCGGAAACTTTATTGGGAGATACTGCAGTCGCGGTTAATCCAAAGGATAAGCGTTATCGTGACTTAGTGGGAAAGACTGTTATTATTCCATTAGTTGATCGGGAAGTTCCTATAATTGCAGATGACTATGTTGATCCTAGTTTTGGTACAGGGATGGTAAAAATAACTCCAGCACATGATCCCAATGACTTTGAAATTGGTTTACGCCACAACCTTGAACAGATACAAGTAATAGGTTTGGACACTTACATGACGAAAAATGCAGGAAAATATGCCGGGTTAGAGCGCTATGCCTGCCGGAAAGTAGTAGTGCAAGATCTAGAGAAAATGGGACTCTTAGTATCGATAAAAGAACATGAGCATGCTGTAGGAGAATGCTATCGCTGTGATACGGTAGTTGAACCATTAGTATCTAAACAGTGGTTTGTTAAAATGAAGCCTCTGGCAGAACCGGCAATCAAAGCAGTAAAAGATGGTTTAATCAAGTTCATCCCCGAAAGATTCAGTAAAAATTATCTTAACTGGATGGAGAACATTAGAGATTGGTGTATTTCAAGGCAGCTTTGGTGGGGACATCGTATTCCCGTATGGTACTGTCAAGACTGCGGAGAAATCTTTGCAGCTGTAGAAGATCCGACAGCATGCCGTAAATGCAGTTCTGAAAACATTGAACAAGATCCCGATGTGCTCGATACATGGTTTTCTTCAGCTCTATGGCCATTTTCTACTTTAGGGTGGCCGGATGAAACCCCCGAGTTGAAACATTTTTATCCGACAAGCGTCTTAGTAACCGGATTTGATATCATTCCATTTTGGGTTGCACGCATGATTTTCATGGGGCTTGAATTTATGGAGGAAAAACCATTTAGCGACGTTTTAATTCACGGTTTAGTTCGCGATGAACTAGGACGGAAAATGAGCAAATCCTTAGGAAACGGAGTTAATCCGTTAGAAGTCATTGAACAATATGGAGCTGATGCCCTTCGATTTAACCTGGTAATTGGGGTGGCCCCGGGTAATGATTTACGGTTTATTCCGGAAAAAGTGGAAGCCTACCGAAATTTTGCTAATAAAATATGGAACGCGGCTAGATTTACATTAATGAATCTAACAGATTTTAATCCTGACAAAGGCAGACCGGATCAAGATTTATCTATAGCAGATAAGTGGATTTTGAGTCGTTATCAATTTGCTGTTACTGAAGTTACTCGCCACTTAGAACGCTATGATATCGGTGAAGGAGCACGGGTTTTATATGATTTTATTTGGGGCGAACTATGCGATTGGTATATTGAGTGGGTCAAACCCCGCTTATACGGTAAAAACGGAGAAAGTGCCCGTTATGCATCACAATACGTTTTATGGTATGTTTTCAGAAATACTATGCAGTTACTGCACCCATATATGCCGTTTATTACCGAAGAGATTTGGCAGCAGCTTCCCGGAACTGGTCAGACTATTATGCTGGCAGAATGGCCGATAGAAACTGAGTTTCATGATGAAACAATAGAGAGAACCATGGAATTGTTAATGAATGTAATTACAGAAATTCGTACAATTCGCAGCGAAAAGCAGGTATCACCTGGCAGAAAAATAACCGCCATATTCCAGGCTGATGAACAGGTGCAGTCAATATTAGATGCTAATATTCAATATTTACAGACTTTAGCAGGGCTGGAAACAGTTGAGATCCAATCTTTTGGAACTAAGCCGGAGCAGAGTATGGGAGCTGTTACAAATGGGGTGGAAATATATCTACCGCTGGCTGGGATGGTAGATTTAGCCGAAGAAGCAAATCGCCTTGAAAAAGAACTAGCTAACGCAAAGCAAGAATTGCAGAGAGCTCAAAAGAAGCTGGATAATCAAGGTTTTGTAACTAAAGCACCTGCGGAAATAGTACAAAAAGAACGAGAGAAATTAGCTTTAATGACTGATACAGTCAAAAAGCTAACTGCATTACTGCAGGAGGTTAAAAGTGAGTAAAAACAGTCCTTTTGCTAAACGTTTGCGTTTTGGCAGTAAACTTGGGTTAGAGAGGATCACCATGCTTTGTAAAAGGCTTGGTGATCCCCAATTAAAATATAAAACAATTCATATTGCCGGGACTAACGGCAAAGGTTCAACCGCAGCAGTGTTAGCCAGCGTTCTAAAACACAATCATTACAATGTCGGATTATTTACTTCACCGCATTTAGTTGATTATCGGGAGAGATTTCAAGTTAACGGAGAGTTAATCTCATCAGATGATCTCAAGGCTATCTGTTTAAAAGTAAATCAGGTTATGACAGAAGTTGAGCGGCTTTATCCTCAGTATGGTCCTTTCACTGAATTTGAAGCCGCTGCAGCAGTCGGATTTGTCTACTTTGCTGAAAAGCAAGTTGATTATGCTGTCTTTGAAGTGGGACTTGGCGGACGCCTTGATGCTACCAATGTGATTATGCCAGAAATTAGTATTATCACTTCAATTGGACATGATCATCTGGACCGATTAGGTCCTACAATTCGGGATGTGGCAGGAGAAAAAGCCGGTATAATAAAAGCGAATGTACCGGTAATCAGTGGGCTGCAGTTACCTGAGGTGGATGCTGTACTCGAGCAAACTGCCCGTAGATTAAACTGTGAATATTATCGTTTAAGTGATGTAAATTGGCAGCCTGGCCATTTTAATTTAGAAGGTGGAAAACTGCATTTTCCCTATTTCTCTCATAAGGAATTTGAAATAAAATTATTAGGTAAACATCAACTGGAAAATACTGCAGTTGCTCTATTGGCTCTTCAGATTTTACATAAACATGGTTTGATGCTCAATGAAACGGATATCCGGTCAGGACTAGCAGCTGCACATTGGCCGGGAAGGTTAGAAGTTTTATCAAAACAGCCGCTTTTGATTTTAGACGGGGCTCATAATCAAGAAGGAATAAAAGCTTTGGTTTCTGCTTTGGTAGATTTACTGCCTTCAAAAAGTAAAATAGCATTTATAATCGGTTTGTCGGTGGACAAAAATATTGGACTAATTGATCCGTTAATCCCTCTTGCCAAACGCATGATTTTTACAGAATCTCAAAATAGTAGAATAGGAGTTACACCTGCTGTTAAGCTGCGTGATTACGCTTTATCTTTAGGAGTTCAAGCTGAATCAATGATTAGTACTGCAGCAGCACTTAAGGCTGTAGCTGGAGAAGACATCATCTGTATATGCGGCTCTTTGTACTTAATAGGTGACATTAAATCCCTTATGCTTCGATGAAAATAAAGGATATAGTTGTCAATTAGTGAATAATTAATTGTAGGGATTATGGTGTTATTTTGGCAAGGGGGCATAAGAATGGGACGCAGTAAAAAAAGTAAGAAACAGGGATTTCTGCAGCAGGAAAGTACCTCTTTTCTCATTTCATTAATTTCAATTAGTATTATCTTCATATTTATCGGATATCTTATGGGCCAATACGCCTTACAATCAATTAGTACACCCAAGCAGCAGAAAAGTAATGATAACCAGATTGCACTTAATAAAGCAATCGATACACAGTTAGATAATTTATCAGTGCAGAATTCACAGCCTTCTACTGCTGAGCCTAATATTGATAAAGAGACAGCTCAATTACGAACTGCCACTTCAGAGTTATATCGGGTTCAAGCAGGAGCATTTTCTCAATTGAGTAACGCCGAGGCAATGGTAGCCCAACTGGAAAAAGCGGGTTTTGAAGCAGTAATCAGCGGTGGCCCGCCTTATCGGGTACAAACAGGGGCTTTTAGCAGTTATGAAAATGCTGAACTGTACGCCAATCAATTACGGGAAAAAGGATTTGAAGCAGCTGTGATTCATCCTTGACAGAGCCTGTCGTGATATGATAGGTTTGTCTAGGAATAAGAGATATAGAAGGAGGTAAGGCAATGGCTCACATAATTAGTGAAGAATGTATCAAATGCGGAGCATGCGAAGGGGAATGCCCGGTTGATGCAATCAGTGAAGGTGAAGATCAATTTGAAATTGATCCAGATGCTTGTATTGATTGTGGTGCATGTGCTGCTGTCTGTCCTGTAGATGCAATTAGCGAAAAATGATGGATTTTTCTATACTTACTTATTTAAAAGCCGGGTAACCGGCTTTTTTTACTATTCAGAAAGCTTTTTGTATAAAAAGCTTTCTATTTATAAAGAAGGATTTTAGATAAATTAAATGGAAAACAGTAAATAAGTTTAAAGCTTAATAAAAAAGGGGGGCAAGTCAATGACCAAGAGAAAATCAATGTTATCCATTGTGATGGCACTGGTTTTTGTTTTAGTACTGTTAATAGCAGATGTCAGTGCGGAAGAATCGCGGCTTCATGACGGCCTTGTTGTCTGGTATAAGTTTGAGCATCTAGATGATATTGTAATTGTAGATAGTTCAGGCAGCGGTAATGAGGGTACACTTAACGGTGAAGCCAGATTGGATGCAGGTAAGGACGGCAGTGCCTTACATTTTAATGGATTAAATAATTATATTAATATGGGTAGCTCTTATGATCTGCAGCGTCAGATATTACCATTTCATATTGGTATAAACGAACAACAAGTTTATTGGGGCAAGAGGGTATAATTGTCTGGGCTAAACCAGATGGTAGATGGGATGGGGATGGCTGGTATTTGACAATTAAAGATCAAGCACATGAACCAAATCGTCCGGTGTTATTTATGGTTAACGGAAATACTGCTGTCTGGGTATATGGCATTGTCGATGAGTTTTATCCATTGAATGAATGGGTACATGTTGCAGTGACGCTGGACTCAAAGACGAAAACCGCATCCATTTATAGAAATGGAATAGCTCAACAGGTAAATTTAACGGGAAGTCCGGTTATTTCAGCTACAGCGGATACTAAGTACCTTGGTTTTAATTCGCCGGCCTATAACAGCGGATATCTATCAGGCGTTATTGATGATTTCAGGATATATAATCGAGCTTTGA
>JAAZMN010000185.1 GCA_012798795.1 Bacillota bacterium
ATTCATACCTAAAGACGCCAGCATTTCCTGCTGCTCTCGGAGTGTATTTGGAATATAAGGCACTTTTAGACCTCCTTTAGGTAATTCTCATACTCCTCAGCACTCATTAACTTTAATAAGCTGAATTCATCAATTTCCACCTCAATGATCCAGCCTTCACTATAAGGCAATTCATTTAACAGCTCGGGACTGTCCTCCAGCTGCTCATTTACGTCGGTGATCGTTCCAGAAACAGGGGAAAAAACATCGGATGCAGCTTTTACTGACTCGACAACTGTAAATGGTTCTCCCTTAGAAACTTCCATTCCCTTTTCGGGTAATTCTACATATACAACATCGCCAAGTTGATCCTGAGCAAAATCTGTAATCCCGATACGAACTATTGTGTCACTAAGCTCTTGTACCCACTCATGATCCTTAGTGTATAGTAAGCCCTTTTTAACTTCCATTTTGCATCCTCCTTTTATTTGAGTAGTTATCCTAATTACTTAAACTCTAACTGAATAAATCCTTCCTCAAAAGGCATCTACTTCGTGTTCACAAAAATTATTTGGTTTTTCTGCTGATTTCTACAAACCTACCTTTTACTATTTTTGCAGGAATTTGCTTTTTTCTGATCTGGATATAAATTACTGCTCCCGTCTTTGCATACTCATTATTTACATAACCTAATCCTATAGACTTTCCGGTGCTGGGAGAAATTGAGCCGCTGGTTACATACCCGATCTTTTTCTTTTGATCGGTAATTTCATAACCATGGCGACTTATGCCTTTTTCCATAAGTTCAAAGCCGACTAACCTTTGTTTTGTACCTGCTTCTTTTGCCTTAAGTATATGCTCTCTACCGATAAAGTCCCCTTTTTCAAAATCTATTACTCTGCTTAAACCAGCTTGTATAGGAGTTGTTTCTTCAGTTAATTCATTACCGTATAGCGGCATCCTCATCTCTAGCCGCAGTGTATCCCGAGCCCCTAATCCGATGGGTTTAATTTGATCAGGTTCTCCTGCTGCAAATATGTCATCCCACAAAACACCAGCTAATTGCGGTGAATGATATATTTCAAAACCATCTTCACCTGTATAACCGGTTCTAGATACTCTTATTTTTTCCCCACGATAATTAACATCAGCAAAATTATAATATTTAATATGCCCAACTGATTGACCTAACACTTTTTCAGTTACCTTAAGAGCATATGGGCCCTGAACAGCAATTAAAGCTGTTTCGCCCGAAAGGTCCTTAACATACGCATTGTCTGTCACATGCTCTAACAGCCATTGATAATCTTTATCTTTATTCGCAGCATTAACCACCAAATAATAAGCTTCCGGCAGCCGATAAATAAGAATATCATCAATTATTCCGCCGCTCTCATTAGTGAGTAAATTGTATTGAACTTTTCCAGTTTTCAAATTCTTTACATTATTTGTCGTCATATAGTTTAAAAACTTGGATGCACCTTCGCCTCCAATAAGAATTTCTCCCATATGAGATAAGTCGAATACTCCAGCTAAACTACGTACACATTTGTGTTCTGTCATTATCCCGCTGTACTGTAGCGGCATTTCGTAACCAAAAAATTCAATCATCTTAGCACCTAAATCAAGATGCTTTTTATATAGCGGTGTATGCATTGACATTCTTATCCTCCTAGATCGATTTGTCACCAAAAAAATATTTCTTCATAACATGTTACATAAGCAAAATTCCTTAAAAAAGGGGGAATAGTATGCTTAATCTTCTGAAAGC
>JAAZMN010000186.1 GCA_012798795.1 Bacillota bacterium
AAACTGGAATAGCCGGTGTGACCTGGCAAACAGATATAATCCCAATTCTAGTTTTGAAACAGCTTGGCGGAACAATTGCAGATGTTGCTACCGGAATTAACAAAGCTGTTGAATTAGGAGTAGATATTATTAATTTAAGTTTAGGTATACCAGGTGAATTTGCTGATCCTTATAAGAGTCCGCTGTATACGGCACTGCAATCGGCCTATAATCAAGGAATAATCATTGTTGCAGCTGCCGGTAATACCGGCGAACTGCTGTATCCGGCAAAATATCCGGAAGCCATTGCTGTAGGTGCTA
Organism: Bacillota bacterium; assembly: GCA_012798795.1. GTDB lineage: Bacteria > Bacillota > Limnochordia > Darwinibacteriales > DTU012 > JAAZMN01. The sequence continues at coordinate 301 of JAAZMN010000186.1, forward strand.
CTACTTACGAAAATACTGTTGCTTGGTATTCAGCTTCTGATGGTGTGCGTTTGTTTGCTCCTGGCGGTCATGATAATCTGCAGATCATAAGTACCGATTTGAATACCTACAGCACAAGCAAAGGTACATCTATGGCAGCGCCTCATGTAACCGGACTGATATCCCTAATAAAATCTAAGTACCCCTATATCAGCAGTGACAGTGTAGAAGAATTATTATGGAATACCGGTATTATTATAGACCCCGACTACCCGGAACAGCGCTTAGTAAATGCTTATGCTGCTTTAAACAAAACACTTATCCGAAATGCTGAGCTTAAGTTTACGAATAAAGCCAATTCAAAAGAGCAGTATTTAGTATCTTTCTGTGACTATAATCGCTATTTTTACCAAATACTACCCCCCGGTGACTACCTAATTACTGCCCATATCGATACCAACCACAATCAAATGGTGGATATCGGCGAATGGTATTATGAGCAAGAGGTTTCTATTGAAAAAAGCAGCGTTATTTCAGATCTGGATATTCGTTTGCAGATCAATGCCGATTAATACGACACTTAACTTAAAAAAGGAGGTTATTTCTTTATGAAGAAAATTTATTGTTTACTGCTTGTTATTCTCTGTGTTATCCTTGTAACAATCCCTGCAGCAGCCGAAAACAAAATGATGCTTTCTGCAGGTTTAAGACACAACTCAATTGAACACCGGAAACTAGATGACTCTGATAACCAATGGGGGATTATAGTCAGGGCAGAGTTTAAACCGGCTAGCGATCTGCTTGTGCTTGTTTCTCAATCGTTCACAGCTGAACGCTCATCCTTATCTGACATAAGATTTCATGTTCAGGCTTCTCTTATGTATGAATTCATAACAGATCCGAATCTGACTATTTACGGCGGACTTGGATATCAATTTGCCAAAACTAAATTTCTAAAACCCTCAGATGATCCCGAAGTAGTATCAGGTGAAGCAATGCCAGTATCAGGTGGTGGCATAATTGCTGCCACGCAGGCAAATTTCGGTGTAGCTGAGAATCTAAAAATCAAAGTTAACATCTGTGGTAGTCCGTGGTATTCCTGGACTTATGAAAGCAACAGTAAATCTTACAAAGGAGTAAACTACAGCTATCAGTTATCAGCAGAATACGATTTTAATCCCCAATGGGGTATGTATATGGGATATGCTGGAGGCAGTGCTTCAATACAAATCCAAGAAACAGAAAAACACAGCTACACCAATGGAGGATTTACTGCAGGAATCTCCCGCAAATTCTAAAGTTAAACAAAAATACAGCCCCTATTTCTATAAACATAGAAATGGGGGCTTTCGTTATTATCATCTATGAATATGTTGATATATTTCGGCTGCCAGCTTACGATTAATTCCATCAACCTCTAATAATTCTTCCATTCCTGCTTCACAAATCCTGCTGACAGACCCAAAATGCTTAATCAGTGCCTTTTTTCTTTTTGGACCGATTCCAGGGATCTGATCTAAAACTGATCTAGTACTTTCTTTGGAGCGTAAATAACGGTGGTATGATACAGCAAATCGATGTGCCTCATCTCTAATTCGCTGTAAAAGATAAAGTCCTTGAGATTCTCGCGGTAAAATAAGCGGTTCTGAACGGTTCTCGAGATAAATCTCCTCAAACTTTTCTGCCAGGCTGATGAAGGGAATATCCAGACCTAATTGCTCTTTAACAGCAATGGCTGAACTAAGCTGACCTTTGCCGCCGTCAATTACTACAAGGTCCGGTAGATCACTAAACTTATCTCCTTCCACTTCGCCGGCAATTTCTCGTAAACCACGGGAAAAACGCCGATGGATTACTTCTTGCATGGCAAGATAATCATTGGGTCCGTCTTCTACAGAAGCAATTTTAAATCTGCGATACTGATCGTTTGCCGCCTCCCCTTCAATCATCACCACCATTGATGCTACGGTATAATTCCCTTGAATATTGGAAACATCGTAAGCTTCAATTCTACGGATTGGTTTAGATAATTTTAAAGCGTCTTTCAACTCCCATAAACCGCGTTCTATCTCATTTGCCCGCCTTTCCTCTTCAGCGTGCATCTCAGCCAACACTAATTCTGCATTCTCGTTTGCCATTTCTACTAGTGCTTTCTTACTGCCCCTTTGTGGATGTCGCAAGTATACTTTATTACCTCTCAAACCCCTTAACCACCTGCTGATTATGTCTTCTTCTTCTAATGCTGCTCTAGTCAAAATCTCTTTAGGGATAACTCCGTTATCATGATAATACTGTTTAACAAATGCAGTTATAATCTCACTTTCATCCTCGTTTACATTGCATTCCAGCATAAAATGCTCTCTGCCGATGAGTTTCCCGCTGCGGACAAAAAACACCTGTACACAAACTAGATCACCGGCACGGGCATAACCTAGTATGTCTTGTTCAACATTACTTGCCGCCACTATCTTCTGCTTTTCTACAATTTGTTCTAATGCAGAAATGCGGTCCCTTAATACTGCCGCCTGTTCAAATTGTAAAGTTTCACTTGCTTCCTGCATTTTGAGTTTTAAATTAGGAATCAAGCAATCATGCCTGCCTTCTAAAAATAAACAGACCTCATCGACTATTTTGTTATAACTTTCCTCATCAATTAAGCCTACACATGGAGCTTGACAGCGGCCAATATGGTAATTCAAACACGGTCTGTCTTTGGACCCAACTTTTATAGCATTTCTGCAAGTACGTATCGGAAACAATTTCCGCAAAAATTTAAGTGTACTTCTTACTGCAGATGTGCTGGTATAAGGTCCGAAATAACGTGCCCCGTCTGATAAACGCCTGCGAACAAGAAAAACTCGGGGAAATTCCTCATTAACGGTAACCTTTATAAACGGATAATTTTTATCATCTTTTAACCGAACATTAAACCACGGAGAATGCTGTTTAATTAAATTACTTTCTAAGATTAATGCTTCCACTTCAGAATCGGTAACAATATATTCAATATCTGCTACCTCAGCTGCCAGCAGCTTGGTTTTTGGTGAATGGTGACGTGAAACCTGAAAATACGAACGGACGCGATTGCGCAAATTTACTGCTTTGCCCACATAGATAATCTCATCGGTTTGAGACTTCATTAGATACACTCCCGGTTGTGTCGGCAGATGATTCAGCTTTTCCTGTATATCCATGCTTAATCCCTTCTATCCTCCAATTACATGCTGTCCCATTAGTTTTGAATTAAGATGTAATTTTAAATATTGACCAGTATAAGAACTATCATTTTCAGCAACCTCTTCAGGCGTACCGACAGCCACAACCCTACCTCCGCGCTCTCCACCTTCGGGGCCGAGATCAATAATATAATCTGCTGTTTTAATTACATCCAGATTATGTTCAATTACTAATACAGTATCACCGGAATCAACCAACCGCTCCAGTACTTTCAGCAGCTTGTAAATATCATCAAAATGCAGGCCTGTAGTAGGTTCATCCAATATATATAAAGTTCCTCCGTTACTGCGCCTGCTTAATTCTGTAGCCAGCTTCACCCGCTGAGCTTCTCCACCGGATAATTGAGTTGCCGGTTGACCGAGTTTGATATAACCTAAACCCACATCTTGAAGTGTTTTCAGCTTACGGTACACTTTCGGAATCGCCTGAAAAAATTCAACAGCTTCTTCAACGCGCATGTCCAGAACATCAGCAATTGTCTTCCCCTTATAGCGTACTTCCAGTGTTTCACTGTTATAACGTGCTCCCTTACATACTTCGCAGGGAACATAAACATCCGGCAGAAAATGCATTTCTATTTTAATTATACCATCTCCACGACATGCTTCACATCTTCCACCTTTTACATTAAAAGAAAATCTTCCCGGCTTATACCCTCTGATTTTTGACTCAGGAGTCATTGAAAAAAGCTCGCGAATACCGTCAAACGCACCGGTATAAGTAGCCGGATTTGAGCGAGGAGTCCGCCCGATAGGTGATTGGTCAATCTCAATTACTTTATCTAACGATTCAATACCTTCTATTTTAAGGTGAGACCCGGGTTTAACTGCTTTTCGATGCAGCTTTTGAGCTAGGGCTTTATAAAGGATTTCATTAACTAAAGTGCTCTTTCCTGAACCTGAAACACCAGTTACACAAACAAATACCCCTAAAGGAATATCTACATCAATATTCTGCAGATTATGCTCTCTAGCGCCCTTGATAGTAATCCAATTGCCATTGGACTTTCGCCGATTCTTAGCCACAGGAATTTGGCGTTTTCCGGACAGATATTGACCGGTAATTGAATTCTCAGCAGCACAAATATCTTCAAACTTTCCAGCTGCAACAACTTGTCCACCATGGGCACCGGCACCAGGGCCAATATCTATGATCCAATCAGCTGTCCGCATAGTCTCCTCATCATGTTCCACCACAATTAATGTATTACCTAGATCACGTAAACTCTTTAGTGTTTCTAATAAACGATGATTATCTCGCTGATGCAGACCTATACTCGGTTCATCCAAAATATAAATTACACCCATAAGGCTGGATCCGATTTGAGTTGCTAATCGAATTCTCTGTGCTTCTCCACCGGATAGAGTTGCGGCAGCCCTGTCTAGAGTTAAGTAATCCAAGCCAACATTATTTAAAAAACTAAGTCTTTCTTTAATCTCCTTTAAAATCTGATTAGCAATTAAATAATCTCGTTCCGTCAGCTGCAGCTGGTTGAAAAAGTCCAAACATTCATGAACAGGCAAAGCAGTAACATCCATAATGCTCTTATTATTGATAGTTACACCTAAAACTTCTGGTCGCAGCCTTTTCCCATTACAAGCAGTACAGAAAAGCTCACTCATGAATCGTTCGATATCATGTTTTACCCAATTAGAGGTGCTTTCACGATGCCGCTTTGTTAAATACGGAATGACTCCTGCGTATTCTGCTTCATAATTCCTTTTCCGCCCAGCTCTGTTTACATACTCAAAAGTAACAGGAGTTTTAAACCCATAAAGTAAAACGTCTATTTTATCTTGCGGTAAGTTTCTTAATGGTTCATTCCAATCAATATTACATTGTTTACAAACAGATTTAAGCATGGCAGCTAACCATTTGCTCTTACTATTTTTCCATGGAAGCAAACCACCCTCCTTCAAAGATAAATCCGCATCAATCACCAAATACGGATCTACTTCCATTCTATTTCCTAAACCGCCACACTCTGGACAAGCTCCATAAGGACTGTTAAAAGAAAACATCCGGGGAGTTAGTTCTTCCATGGAGATACCACAATCTATACAAGCAAATTTCTCACTGAACAATAACTCTTGTTGACCGATGACATCAATAATTACAATACCCTTTCCAAGGTTAAGTGCGATTTCTACAGAATCACTTAAGCGGGAACGAATCTCACTGCGGATAACTAGACGGTCAACAATTACTTCTATAGTATGTTTTTTATTTCTATCCAAATTCAATTCATCAGTTACTTCATGAAGTTCACCGTTAACACGTATGCGCACAAAACCCTCTTTACGGATATTCTCTATTATTTGCTTGTGCTCGCCTTTGCGACTGCGGACTACTGGAGCCAAAACTTGAATTCGTGTTCCTTCGTCTAGCGTTACTAGCTGATCTACAATCTGCTGTACACTCTGCCGACTGATTGGTTTGCCGCAGTTAGGGCAGTGCGGTTTCCCGATCCTAGCATATAACAAACGCAGATAGTCATAGATTTCTGTTACAGTTCCTACGGTAGAACGAGGATTGCGGCTTGCGGTCCTTTGATCGATTGAAATTGCCGGAGATAAACCTTCGATGTAATCAACATCAGGTTTGTCCATTTGTCCTAAAAACTGACGAGCATATGCAGAAAGTGATTCAACATAACGCCGCTGCCCTTCAGCATAAATTGTATCAAAGGCTAAGGAAGACTTCCCTGAACCGGATAAACCAGTAATAACCACAAACTGATTCCGTGGAATTTCAACATCTATATTGCGTAAATTATGCTGCCTAGCACCTTTAATAATAATTTTATCCATACTCAATTCAACAACCCCGCTTCCTGGCGCAATTCTTTAATCTCGTCCCGCAGCTGTGCTGCTAACTCAAAATCCAGTGCTTCAGCAGCACTGTACATCTGTTTTTCTAAGTCTTTAATATAATGCGCAATATCTTTTATTGTTTTTTGAACTGTACCAGTTTTATTTCCATATGCATACTCACCTTTTTCTTCGCCAGCTCTAACAGCTTGGACAATATCCTTAATATCTTTTTTTATAGTCACTGGAATAATACCATGTTTTTTGTTATGTTCAATCTGTAATTTACGGCGGCGATTCGTTTCTGATATAGCAAATTTCATAGAATCTGTAATTCTGTCCGCATACATGATTACTCTGCCTCTAACATTGCGGGCAGCTCTTCCTATAGTCTGAATCAATGCTGTCTCTGATCTTAAAAACCCTTCTTTATCCGCATCTAAAATCGCCACTAATGATACCTCAGGCAAATCAAGCCCTTCTCTTAACAAATTGATGCCTACTAAAACATCAAATTCACCTGCACGCAGATTACTTAAAATTTCTATCCGCTCCAAAGTATCAATGTCTGAATGTAAATAACGAACTTTAATGCCAATGTCGGCTAAATAGTCAGTAAGATCTTCCGCCATCTTTTTTGTCAATGTAGTAACTAAAACCCGTTCATTGCGGTCAACGTTAATCCTAATTTCGTCCAGCAAATCGTCAATTTGTGCCTTTACAGGACGAACCATAACTTCCGGATCAACCAGTCCGGTAGGACGTAAAATTTGTTCCACTCGCTGCTGTTCATTTTCCAATTCATAGGGTCCTGGTGTTGCTGAAACAAATACTACTTGATTGATGTGTAATTCAAACTCGGAAAAATTTAACGGACGATTATCCAGGGCAGACGGTAAACGAAATCCATGCTTAACTAATGTTTCCTTACGCGAGCGATCCCCGCGGTACATGCCCCTTATCTGCGGCAGAGTCACATGAGATTCATCAATAAACATTAAATAGTCTTTAGGGAAGTAATCCAACAGGGTTGAAGGCATTTCCCCCGCTGCTCTTCCTGTAAGATGACGAGAGTAATTCTCGATCCCCTGACAAAAGCCTATCTGCTGCAGCATCTCTAAATCATAATGCGTTCGCTGTTCCAGTCGCTGAGCCTCTAAGAGTTTGTTCTCTGCTTTTAACTCCTGCAGCCGATGAGCTAATTCTTCTTCAATAGATTTAATTGCCCGCTTCAACTTATCATCAGATGTAACATAGTGAGATGCCGGATATATAGTGATAGCTTGATTTTCTTTAATCAGCTCGCCTGTTATTGGATCAAGCTCCAATATTCGCTCCACTTCATCTCCAAAGAGTTCAATTCGAACCACATGATCGCTGTAAGCAGGAATAATCTCAATAACATCACCGCGTACTCGAAAGGTACCGCGGGAAAA
>JAAZMN010000187.1 GCA_012798795.1 Bacillota bacterium
ATGACGACCTAACCAAGTCTGACGCTCAGTATAGACAATTGGAGTTCTCTCTGCAGTGATTAATGGCGAGCGCCCGAAAGCCAATGATAATGTTTCATCACCTCCGGGATGAGATAAAATGCTGTGACCTGTTAAATAACCGTCAACAGTAAATTCTGCACTCCCTGGCAGCAGAACCCCCACAGGTTGAATAGATTCTACAAACAGCCATGCCTCCTCCTCAAAAAACGGAACCAATGTAGGAAATATTCTTACCGGTATTTCCTCAGAAGCCACGCTGAGCAGGGTCGCTTGGTTATCACTAGGAACCTTTCCCCTCCCGATATAAGAAACACCTGCTGGAAATTCAAACTTAATCATTTCTGGTGCTGCTAATTTGGCTTCCGCCTCAAATAGAGCCATGTCTGTCCGTGCACGAGTTAAGAGTGCTGCTTCAGGCTGATAAATTCTAGCCACTAATGGATTCAACTGTGGAACACTAACCTCTTGTGAAGGCTGAGCAGTATGAGTTAAAACCGTTCCATCTAAATCTAAGCCAGTTCGCTGCTTTATTGAGATTAAAGAATCCAAGCATACAGTATTCTGCTTAGAATCCAAAGATGCACGGTAAAATGGAGCCCAGCTAGCATAGGCAGAGTAAACAGTAAGTTCTATAAACCCAACCCCATTGGTCGCAAGCTCAATCTTCAATTCACGGTCGATATCACCACCATAACATTGAGATAACTGCTGATTAAGATCACGCAGCTTTTTATCAGCTTGGGTCTTAGCTTTAGTTAAGACTTGTCGCTGCTGCTCTAATTCTATCCGCAGTTCCTGTGCTTTAATAAAATAGTCCAACGGGTTATCCAGTTGAGCACATATAGCACTTTCAGAAAGATAAGCAATAGTCTGTTCAACGCCTTTCAGTTCTACCTCTATCTTATCAATGTCCGTTTTGGTCTGGGTAATACTATCATATAAGTAGGCAAGTGCCGGAGGAATCCAATCACCCGCCGGCTGATAAACAGCCTCTAACAGTTTTACTTCCGCCCCGTTTCCCACTTTATAGCAAATCCTGTCACTGGAAAAACTTGACGGAAGTATAATAGTCATCTCAGGCTCAGCTGCTAAAACCCAAGTAACATCAATTCCCTGGGGATATATATCAACCTGGACTGGAGCATCCACAGCCCTAACTCCATTTACAGCACCAAGTAGTATTAACAAACACAAGATGATGATTTTATCTAATTTATTGTCCACGGTAAACACTCCTTATTGTATTTCTACTGAAAAAAGGTGTCTATATTAGATATTCGCCAAACACCGGCATACTCCTACGGTAAAAAGAGAAATCAAATAATTTAGGAAATAATAACAGGAGAGCTCATTGGTAAGTTCTCCTGTTAAATGCAATTTCTATTCTCAATACCGTCAGCGTATATTTTACCTTACAGTCCAACCACCATCTGCTGTAATAATGGCACCATTTACAAAAGAGGAAGCGTCTGATGCTAAAAATAAAGCAACTTCAGCTATTTGCATCGAATCACCTGTCGGAGC
>JAAZMN010000188.1 GCA_012798795.1 Bacillota bacterium
TATTATTATATAATGGCTATGCCCATTGGCGATATGAAAGTTATGATTCCAACGGATGCTGTAGATGAGATAGGGCTGCGTCAAGTCATAGAAGAAGAAGAAACAAAGGATGTCATTGAAGTATTAAAAGGACAGATGTCTGCAATGTCTTCAAATTGGAACAGACGTTACCGTGCTAACATGGAGAAAATTAAAAGTGGTGATATTTATCAAGTAGCCGAAGTGGTACGCAATCTTACGTTGCGCGATCAAGTAAAGAGACTTTCGGCTGGTGAACGGAAAATGTTAGAAACGGCACGTCAGATACTTATCAGCGAGCTTGTATTGGTAAAGGACTCTACAGAAGAAGTCATTGGTGAATTATTAACAAAATATATAGGATAAAAGGAGGGAGGTATTAATAAATATATTATCATAATCTCATAAACGGTTCTCTTTCTGTTAAATTTTCGGATTTATCTGGAATACTTTTTTATTATCGGCTAATACTAATTAACAACAGAGATACCGTATAAGGAGGTGAGAGAATATTGGAGAGTTTTTTGCGGTTTATTCTTACGATTTTAGGAGGAATTGTTGGTTATCAAGGAGCACTTTATATTAATGGTTTAGATGTTATCATTCCTGTTTCTTCCACTTACTTAATGGTAATAGGAGTATGTTTGGGAGCTTTGATAGGATTAGCAATTAGTCCATTTGTGGAGAATCTATTTCGCAGACTCTTAAAAATACACTCTAGGGATATTATTAGTGGTTCCATTGGATTAATTTCCGGATTGTTAATTGCGATTCTAGCTTCAATACCTGTACAAGGGTTAGAAATTGCTGGAGGATATTTACCACTTATTATAACCATGTTCATGGCTGTTCTAGGGTGGTCAATAGGGGTGAAAAAGCGTCAAGAGATTATAGCAATATTTCACCGCCAAACAGGAAATTCAGTGCTTGGAAATAAAAACAATGAGGTTATTGGTGCTAAAATATTAGATACTAGTGTGATTATTGATGGAAGAATTAGTGACATCACAAAATCCGGTTTTATAGAAGGGTCTTTAATTGTCCCGAGTTTTGTTTTAGAAGAGCTTCAGCATATAGCTGATTCATCGGATGTATTAAAGCGTAATCGCGGCCGTCGTGGGTTAGATATATTAAATAAAATTCAAAAAGAACCTTATGTTAATGTCCACATTATTGAACAAAACTATGATGATATCAGTGAAGTAGATTCAAAGCTGGTCAAGTTAGCAAAAGATATCGGCGCTAAAGTGATTACCAATGATTATAATCTTAATAAAGTTTGTGAGCTGCAGGGGGTTGCAGTCTTGAACATAAACGAATTGGCTAATGCGGTTAAACCTATTGTTTTACCAGGCGAAGAGTTGAAAGTACATGTAATTAAAGATGGCAAAGAACAAGGCCAAGGTGTGGCATATCTAGACGACGGGACGATGATTGTTGTCGATGGTGGGCGAAGATATATTGGAGAAACAATAGGAGTATTAGTAACAAGTGTGTTACAAACAGCGGCAGGCAGAATGATTTTTGCTAAGCCTAAAGCGATTGAAAAGGCATTATAGAAATTTTTAACCCGGTGTAGTCAACATGCACCGGGTTCATTTATTAGAGGTGAAACCATGGGAAAAGCGGGGGTTATTATTGCAGCGGCCGGTAGTGGAACTAGGATGGGGTTTGGTAAAAATAAAGTACTGCTGCCATTGCTGGGGATGCCTATTTTAATAAGAAGTATTAAGAAATTTACCTCTCAAGCTTGGGTGAAGGAGATTATAGTAGTTGTTCGCCGGGAAGATTACAGCGAAATAGATAATTTAATCAAACAATGGGATGTAAGAATTGATCAACTAATAATCGGTGGTAAGAGGCGCCAAGATTCGGTTGCTTTAGGACTGCAGTCGCTTTCAAATGATATTGAATGGGTCTTTATTCATGATGCGGCTCGTCCGTTGGTTGAATCTAGGGTAATTAATGATGCTTATACTCAGGTACAGAAATACCAAGCTATTGGAGTGGCTGTACCTGTCAAGGATACAATCAAAGTTATAAATAATGAGCAGGTTGTGGAAAATACACCTAATCGAGCTAAGTTATGGGCAATTCAGACCCCGCAGGCTTTTAGTTATTCGCTGATTAAGCAAGCTTATCAACAGGCTGAAATCAATGGTTGGGAAGGGACTGATGATTGCAGTTTGGTAGAAAACATGGGGTTTCCTGTGAAGTTGATAGCAGGGTCCTATTCTAATATTAAAATAACAACAAAAGAAGATCTACAGCTGGCGAAAGTATTGTTAAAAATGCAAACCGGGGGTTCATTGGTAATGAAAAGTGGAATTGGTTATGATGTTCATCGTTTAGTGAAGGAACGTCAATTGATTCTGGGAGGAGTTAAAATTGATCATCCTTGCGGATTGGCCGGTCATTCTGATGCTGATGTAGTAACCCATGCTTTAATGGACAGTCTACTGGGAGCTGCAGGTTTAGGGGATATCGGCAGGCATTTCCCGGATACTGAACCTGAATATCAGGGTATTTCCAGTATTGAGCTGTTAAAACAAGTCACTGCCAAGCTTAGCTCTTTAAATTATCAAGTAAATAATGTTGATCTAGTTATTATTGCTCAAAGGCCGAAACTTGCTCCCTATGTTGAGCGCATGCGCTCTGTTTTAGCAGAGGTTTTAGGAATTGATCCGGGTAACATCAATATAAAGGCAACTACCACAGAAGGACTGGGATTTTGCGGTCGCGAAGAAGGAATAGCTGCTTTTGCATGTGCAACAATTTTAGGATTGTCCTAAGATTGACATGATTTTTATTCGCGGATATAATAATAGTACCTTTTGTAGTAAACTTTTAAAATTTAAGAGTGATGAAAAGAGATGATGGGGATAAGTAGGTTTATACCGATGCTCTTAAAGAGAAAGGTGTCGAGGGCTGAGAGCACCTAAAGAGTGGGTAAACTGAATTGCACCCTTGATCTGTTAAATTGAAAGCGAAAGCAAGTAGATTTAATCGCGTAGTGTTTGTTATCACACAGAAAGTGCCTTATTAAACCAGGTTTATTAATTTTCCGGTAGTAAGGAAACAGAGTGGAACCGCGAGCCCTCGTCTCTGTCAAAGAGCTGAGGGTTTTTTGTTTGTAAAAAAAGCTAAGGGGGGAGAAGACGTTGTTTGAAACTATTTTAAAGGATATTCAAGCTGTAAAAGAACGGGATCCGGCTGCCCGCAGTACATTGGAGATACTTCTTACGTATCCGGGCTTACATGCATTATTTTTACATCGGATTGCTCATTTTTTCTATCGTAATCATCTTAAACTCATTGCTCGACTTTTAAGTCATATAAATAGATTTCTTACTGGAATTGAAATTCATCCAGGTGCCGAGATTGGTAAAGGTGTATTTATTGATCATGGTATGGGTGTTGTCATAGGTGAAACAGCTGTCATAAAAGATAATGTAACATTATATCAGGGTGTTGTATTAGGAGGTACCGGTAAAGAAAGAGGTAAACGTCATCCTACTGTAGAAAAGGGAGCAGTGATTGCTTGTGGTGCAATGGTGCTGGGTTCCTTCACTGTTGGTGAAAATGCTCGAGTAGGTGCAGGTGCTGTTGTACTTAACAGTGTTCCAGCTAATTCAACAGTAGTAGGTGTGCCTGCTAAAGTAGTCATACAGGATGGACGGCGTGTAAGCAAGCTGGATCATGCTAGTGTACCTGATCCTTGCATCCAACAGGTAGGAAAAATGAATGCACAAATTGCACTGCTTGAAGAACGCATACTGCAGCTGGAAGAACGGTTGAAGAAACAGGAACTGAAAATATCGTAACCACAAGATTATAAGAGGGTGAGAAAGTGACGATTAGGGTTTATAATAGTCTAACGCGGCAAAAAGAAGTGTTCGAAAATAAGGGAAATAGGATAGGGATCTACGTTTGTGGAGTAACACCTTATTCTGAGACTCATTTAGGGCATGCCCGTCCCAGTATTATTTGGGATGTTATTAAGAAATATCTTAGATATCGTGGGTATAAAACATTTCATGTGCAAAACTTTACTGATATTGATGACAAGATTATTGCCCGGGCAAATGCCGAAGGCAGGGATCCGCTGGAAGTGGCAGCCATGTTTTCGCATGATTATTTAGCAAGTATGGATGCTTTGGGAGTTGAGCGTGCTGATTTGTATCCTAAGGTCAGTGAACACATCGGTGATATTATTTCAATGATTGAGAGTCTGATTGCTCGAGAGCATGCCTATGTTGTTAATGGAAATGTTTTTTTTGATGTAGCCAGTTTTTCTGATTATGGGAAACTATCTAATCAGAAATTAGATGAACTTCAAGCCGGAACCCGATTTGAAGTAGATCCAGACAAGAAAAACCCACTGGACTTTGCTCTGTGGAAAAGAGTAAAGCCTTCAGAACCTGCTTGGGAAAGTCCTTGGGGCAAAGGAAGGCCTGGTTGGCACATTGAGTGCTCAGCAATGTCCTTAAAATATTTAGGAAACGAATTTGATTTTCATGGAGGTGGGTGTGATTTGATTTTCCCTCATCATGAAAATGAAATTGCTCAATCAGAAGGCGCTACTGGTAAACCGCTGGCTAGATATTGGCTTCACAATGGCATGCTGAGTATTAAACAAGCTAAAATGTCTAAGTCTCTCGGTAACTTTGTTACAATAAAAGATATCCTGAAGGAATATCCCAGCCAGCTGGTTCGTTTTTATATTTTGTCAAGCCATTATCGTTCGGAGATTGAATATCATGACGAAAAGTTAGCTGAAATGAGAAGGGGCTGGCAGCGGTTTAATGACTGCATTGTTAATTTAGCTGGCTTAATCGATAATAAAGAAATTGTTGAGCAGGAATTACATGGTGAAGAAGCAGTGCTTGCGGATAAGATTCAGAAAGCAGAGCAGGAATTCATAGATGCTATGAATGATGATTTCAATACTGCTTTGGCAATTGCAGTCTTGTTTAATTTACTGCATCAAGTGAATGGTTACATTGCCTTGGGTTATCATACTAAACAGGCTGATTATGTATTAGCTGAGGCTTATCGGGTGTTTACTACTTTAGCAGGTGATATCTTAGGGATAATCAAATCTGAAACTCGTCAATTAACAGGATTGACAGAACCTTTAATGGAGTTAATTCTCACATTGCGAACTGAACTTCGCAATCAAAAAGATTATCAACTTGCCGATTTAATTCGTGACCAATTAGCCTCGTTGGGTATTATGATCGAAGATACGGCTCATGGTCCGAGGTGGAAGTTTAAAAATGATCGCTGACAATGCTGACGCTAAAAAAAGTTTCGCATTCCTCAATGATTTATCAATTCAGCCTGAGCTTTTACCGCCCTTGGTATTGGCTTATATTGGGGATGCCGTCTTTGAGCTGTATGTCCGCTTAAGATTAATACCTGAAGTTCATAAAGTACAAA
>JAAZMN010000189.1 GCA_012798795.1 Bacillota bacterium
CAATTTTAGCGGCATTGAGTAGGATTAACTAAGAAAGAATAATTCCGCTGTATTCTCGTGGTATACAGCGGAATTGTTATTATTTCATCAACATCTTAACTAGTGTGTTACCGAATTCTTCGGCAGCATCCGGCCCGTTTCCAGTAATAATCAGACCGTCTGTTTCAACTGGATTCGTTGTATATATGGCTCCTTTTTTCTTTAAGGTATCAGCACCATCAGGATAAACAGCAGCTCTTTTACCATCTAAAAGACCTGCATTGGCTAAAATAACCGGAGCAATACAAATAGCTCCCACGATTTTCCCTTGGTCCAAAGCTGATTTAGCTAAATCATGAGCTAGCGGGTTATCAAAGTACTGAGAAGAACCACCGCCGCCGACAAAAATTAATGCATCCAGCTCTTTAACTTTAACATCTTTAAACAAAATATCAGGCAGAGCTTCTAGTCCGTATGTACCTACAACTTGATCCATAGTGGTAGATGCGGTTATAACGTTAAAACCAGCTTTGGTTAAGATGTCTTTAGGAATTTGGTATTCCTCGTCCCTAAACTGCTTTTCAGCGACGACTAACACAACATTTCTCATAAAAAACCCTCCTTATTAATATACTGTATGTACTTATTATTTACTGCCTTCCCTTGAAATTCCTGTATTCTGTGGGTAAGTATCTGAATATGAAACGAAAATTTTATGGAGATGATGATCAATGGCCGCCATTGAGCTTAAATCAAATGTTTATTGGGTAGGAGCAATCCATTGGAATACTTGTACTGCTGCGCCAAGAGGGACTACATTCAATGCCTATTTGGTAGTTGATGAACAGATAACACTGGTTGATACTGTATATGCACCTTATACAGCAGATTTAATCAATCATATATCTGAAATAGTTGCTCCGACGGAAATTGATAATATTATTGTTAATCATATTGAGCCTGAGCACATTGGGGCATTTCCTGAAATCATGCGGTTAAACCCTAGTGCTAAGGTGTATGTTGCAGCAAATGCTGTAAAAGGTATTACAAATGTATTTTATAAGGATTTAAACATCAATGCTGTAAAAACAGGTGACTCGATTAATACAGGGAAATATACATTTCGGTTTATAGAGACTCCCATGCTCCATTGGCCGGATAGCATGTTCACTTATATTTCAAAATTGAAATTGTTACTGCCTAATGATGTTTTTAGTCAGCATTACGCATCAAATCAGCGATTTGCGGATCAAGTGGATGAAGCAAGTGTTATGGAATCAGCTAAGAAGTATTATGCTGATATATTAAATCCGGTTTCGCAAATAGTGTTAAGAAAATTAGCTGAAGTGGAAAAGTTGGAATTAGAGATTGATATGATTGCTCCCAGTCATGGATTTATTTGGCGTAAAGAAATAGAAAAGCTCATTGCGGCTTATCAGCGTTGGGCTCAAATGAATACAGGCAAAAAGGTGGTTGTTGGGTAGAAAGTGGAAGAGCACAGCGGTAAGAGAAAGTAATTATAAAGCATAGATTTCGTTTTTGGGATTTGCGCCAGAGAAACTGGTTGTACATTTGTTTCTCCGGCTTTTAATTAACCAACTTTGCAAAAACCTTACAACTTTAATGCAGGACTTTTTGGCTTTTAGAAGAATAGTGATAAGTTAAATGGCATACGAATAATGCTGTTTTTTTTCAAAAAACTTCCTAGATGTACTCAACTGATTGATGAATGTTATGAAAATCGTAATTATATAATCAAAGGAGGCCGAAGAAGTGCGTAGTAATGATGTAAAATTCGGATTACAGCGTGCACCACATCGTTCTTTATTTAAATCTATGGGCTATACAGATAGAGAAATTGATGCACCTTTAATCGGAATAGTTAACTCACAAAATCAGATTGTACCGGGACATATTCATTTGGATACAATTGTGGATGCAGTTAAAGCAGGAATAAGAATAAAGGGTGGAACTCCCATCGCGTTTTCCACTATAGCAGTCTGTGACGGAATTGCTATGGGGCATTCCGGAATGCATTATTCGTTGGCAAGTAGAGAGGTAATTGCGGATTCAATTGAAATTATGGCAATGGCTCATAAATTTGATGCTTTAGTGATGGTCCCAAGCTGTGACAAAGTAGTACCGGGTATGCTAATGGCAGCAGCCCGTATCAATATTCCTACTATTTTTATCAGTGGCGGTCCTATGCTTGCCGGGAGTTTAGACCAGAGTACTCTGGATCTTAATTCCGTATTTGAGGCGATTGGCTCTGTACAGGCAGGCACGATGAACATGGAAACGCTAAAGGTTTATGAAGACAATGCCTGTCCCGGCTGTGGTTCATGTTCCGGTATGTTTACTGCTAATAGTATGAATTGCCTAACAGAAGCATTGGGCATGGGATTACCGGGCAATGGCACGATCCCTGCAGTATATGCAAAGCGGATACGTTTGGCCAAGGAAACCGGGCAGATGATTATGGATTTACTAGCTCAAGAAATTGTGCCGCGAGACATTTTGACAAAGAATGCATTTATCAATGCTTTAACAGTGGATATGGCTCTTGGGTGCAGTACTAATAGTGTATTACATCTTGCAGCGATTGCGCATGAAGTCGGGATTAAATTGGATTTGGAACTTGTGGAAAGAATTAGTGAACGGACGCCAAATCTCTGTAAGCTGAGTCCATCCGGTCCACATCATGTTGAAGATCTATATAGGGCTGGCGGGGTACATGCAGTAATGAATGAGTTAAATAAGGCTAATCTCTTAGATTTAGATTTACTTACTGTTACAGGTAAAAACGTAAAAGAAAACACTGCCAATGCAGCAAATTTGGATTCTGAAGTCATCAGACAAATAGATAACCCTTACAGTTATAATGGAGGAATTGCTGTATTAAGAGGCAATTTGGCTCCTGAGGGTTGTGTGGTAAAACGCTCTGCAGTTGCTGAGGAAATGTTAAAGCATGTAGGCAGCGCCCGAGTTTATAACTCCGAGGAAGAAGTTAGCAGAGCTATTTTAGCCGGTCAAATTAAAAAAGGTGACGTAGTCGTCATTCGTTATGAGGGTCCGAAAGGCGGTCCCGGAATGCGCGAAATGCTGGCACCTACATCTGCCTTAGCAGGTATGGGTTTAGATAAGGATGTTGCGTTAATTACTGATGGCAGATTTAGCGGTGCAACTCGAGGAGCGTCTATCGGTCATGTTTCTCCAGAAGCAGCAGCAGGCGGGCCTATTGCTTTGGTTGAAGCAGGAGATATTATTGAGATAGATATCAATAAGGGGTCTATCGAACTTAAAGTCAGTGAGCAGGAACTGAAAAAACGTATGGAACATTGGCATGCTCCCAAACCTAAAATAGATCATGGATACATGGCTCGATATGCTAGAATGGTCAGTTCAGCAGCTCAAGGTGCGATTTTAGATGATTGAGGTGAGAGAATGCAGTTAACAGGAGCTGAGATTTTACTGGAGTGTTTAAAAGAACAAGATGTAGATACAATATTTGGTTATCCGGGAGGGGCTGTACTGAACATTTATGATGCGTTAGCCAGATATCCGAATAATATTAGGCATTATCTAACGTCTCATGAACAGGGAGCAGCCCATGCAGCCGACGGTTATGCTAGAGTTACGGGTAAGGTGGGTGTATGTATGGCAACTTCCGGCCCTGGTGCAACTAATCTAGTAACAGGTATTGCAACAGCATATATGGATTCGGTTCCTGTCGTGGCAATAACCGGTAATGTAGCCCTGCCTTTACTTGGTAAAGACAGTTTTCAGGAAGTTGATATTTCTGGGATAACAATGCCTATAACTAAACATAATTTTATTGTTAAGGATATAGACAATCTGAGTACTATTATCCGTCGGGCTTTTCATATTGCTCAAGATGGAAGGTGCGGCCCGGTTTTAATTGATATTCCTAAAGATATAACCGCTGCAACAACTGAATATGAGCCTAGACAGCCGCTGCCGCTTAATTGTCATACAGAAAGTATTACGGATGAAGCTATTGATAAAGCAGTGCAGATAATAAAAAGTTCCAAACGTCCTTTGATCTATGCCGGTGGCGGAGTAGTTCAGTCAAATGCAGCATCTGAACTAATCGAGTTTGCTGAAAAGATTAATGCACCGGTGACTACTAGTTTAATGGGATTAGGTGGTTTTTCGGGTACTCATAAACTTTTCTGTGGTTTAGTGGGCATGCACGGAACTAAGACTTCGAATTTGGCTGCAACAAAGTGTGATGTTTTGATTGCTCTTGGAGCAAGATTCAGCGACAGGGTAGTGAGCAATGTAGAAAAATTTGCACCTAAGGCAAAAATTATACATATTGATATTGATCCAGCTGAAATCAATAAAAATGTTGATACCTATCATCACATCATCGGTGATGTTAAGGCTGTATTACAGAAACTTAACGGATTTATAGAGAAACGGATAAATAACACTGAAGAGTGGACTGAGCAGATTAATCATTGGAAAGCTGCGTACCCGCTGAATTATAAAAATGACGGTAAACTGCGGCCTCAGTACATCATGGAACGAATTTATGCTTTAACTGACGGTGAGGCGATAATTTCCACCGAGGTAGGGCAGAATCAAATTTGGGCAGCCCAGTTTTATCGCTATACTCAACCTCGTAGTTTTATATCATCAGGCGGATTAGGAACTATGGGCTATGGATTAGGGGCTGCAATTGGAGCTCAAATCGGCCAACCGCAAAAACGTGTTTTCAATATTGCCGGTGATGGCAGTTTTAGGATGAACTGCAATGAATTAGCTACAGCGGTAGAATATAATCTGCCGATTATTGTAGTTGTTTTTAACAACCGAGCTTTAGGCATGGTAAGACAATGGCAGGATTTGTTTTATGACAGCCGTTTTTCTCAAACAACAATTGATCGGGCTACCGACTTTGTTAAATTAGCCGAAGCTTATGGTGCACTAGGCCTTAATTTATCCAGAAATGAAGATGTGGATCAGGTATTGGAAACAGCACTTAAATCTAATCGCACAGTGGTGATCGATTGCGAGATTGATCAAGATGATAAAGTGTTTCCAATTGTTCCACCAGGCGCGGCAATTGATCAATTGATTACTGAGGAGGTGTGACATAAATGAACAGGCATGTAATTTCTGTCTTAGTTGATAATGAATCCGGGGTATTAAGCAGGGTATCGGGGCTTTTCAGCCGACGTGGATACAATATTGACAGCTTATCTGTGGGAGAGACACAAGACAGCAAACTCTCGCGCATGACAATTGTGGTCAGAGGCGATGATAAAACTTTGGAACAGATCAAAAAGCAGCTGCTTAAACTTGTCGATGTGAGAGAAGTAATTACACTTATTCCTGAAAGTTCAGTATATCGGGAGTTGATGCTTGTTAAAGTAAAGACTGATGCTGATACTAGGGCAGCTATCTCAGGAATTGTAGACATCTTCCGAGCTAAAATCATTGATGTTGCTCCTTTGTCTGTAACAATTGAGATTACAGGTGACGAATCAAAAATAGAGGCTTTTGTAGATTTAATGAGGCCTTATGGTATTAAAGAATTAGTTAGAACTGGGTTAACCGCTTTGAAGCGGGGAGATTCAAAAATACAAGCATAGTCAATTATGATTAGGAGGACTAAGACATTGGCAAAAATGTACTATGAAAAAGATTGTGATTTAAGTTTGTTGAAGGATAAAACAGTCGCAGTTATCGGATATGGCAGTCAAGGGCATGCACATGCCTTAAATTTGCATGAATCAGGCGTTAATGTAGTAGTAGGGCTGTATGAAGGTAGCAAATCATGGAAAGCGGCAGAAGAAGCTGGACTAAAGGTATTACTTACTTCAGAAGCAGTGAAGACCGCCGATATTATCATGGTTTTAGTTAATGACGAGAAACAAGCTCTGCTTTACGAAAAGAGTATTGGACCAAATTTAACAGCTGGTAAATATTTAGCTTTTGCTCATGGATTTAATATTCATTACGGACAGATAACCCCACCAGCAGACGTTAACGTGTTTATGGTGGCACCTAAAGGTCCAGGACATACGGTACGCAGCCAGTATCAAGAAGGTCGGGGAGTACCTTGTTTAATCGCTGTTCAGCAAGATGCATCCGGAAATACTAAAGATATAGCTTTGGCATACGCAGCCGGAATAGGGGGAGCACGAGCAGGTGTTTTAGAGACTACTTTTAGAGAAGAAACTGAAACCGATCTTTTTGGAGAGCAAACAGTGCTTTGCGGAGGAATTTGTGCGCTGATTAAGGCTGGTTTTGAAGTGCTGGTGGAAGCTGGTTACCAGCCAGAAAGTGCTTATTTTGAGTGTCTGCATGAAATGAAATTGATTGTTGATTTGATTAACCAAGGCGGTTTAAGTTATATGCGCTATTCTATCAGTGATACGGCAGAATACGGCGATTATCAAGTGGGCGAGCGCATTATTACTGAAGATACCAAGAATGAAATGCGTCAAGTATTAAAAGAAATTCAAGACGGGACTTTTGCCAAGAGCTGGATCCTTGAAAACCAGGTAAAACGACCAGGATTTAACCGCCGGCGTGCACTTGAACAAGAGCATCTCATTGAGCAGGTAGGTAAAGAATTACGGAAAATGATGAGTTGGATAGAAAAATAGGGTTATCTTGGAGGGATTTATATGGCTGTAGGAGCTGTGCCGCAGATTAAGATTTTTGACACTACTCTGCGTGATGGTGAACAATCACCCGGTTGCAGTATGAATTTAAATGAAAAAATAGAGGTGGCTAAGCAGCTGGAGCGACTAAACGTAGATGTTATTGAAGCCGGATTCGCCATAGCTTCTCCTGGAGATTTAGCAGCAATTCAAGCCATTGCTAAACAAATAAAAGGTTGTACTATAGCAAGCTTGGCTAGGGCTTTGACTAAAGATATTGATCAAGCTTGGGAAGCGGTACGGGCAGCAGAAAGCCCACGTATACATACATTCATAGCTACATCTGATGTTCATATGCAGTATAAATTGCGGAAATCGCCTGAACAAGTACTGGAACAAGCCGAGGCAATGGTTAAATATGCGAAAAAATATGTAAGCGATGTTCAATTTTCAGCTGAGGATGCAACCCGCAGTAATAAAGAATTCCTATATCGTATTTTTGAAGCAGTGATTAAAGCGGGAGCGACTGTGATTAATATTCCTGATACAGTTGGTTATACAACACCCTGGGAGTTTACACAGCTGATTTGTGATATTAAAAATAACGTTCCTAATATTGATCAAGCTGCTATAGCTGTTCACTGCCATGATGATCTCGGTTTGGCTGTTGCTAATACTATGGCTGCGGTGCGAGCTGGAGTTAAGCAGATAGAATGTACGATAAACGGTATTGGAGAGAGGGCCGGTAATGCGGCGCTGGAAGAAATTGTTATGGGTTTAGTAACTCGTGAGGATTTTTATAATGTTTCATGCAGTGTTGACACTACCCAGATTTACCGTTCGAGCAAACTGGTAGCGAATCTAACCGGTTCTGTAGTACAGGCAAATAAAGCGATTGTTGGTGCTAATGCTTTTGCACATGAATCAGGGATTCATCAGCACGGAGTTTTAGCAAATGAGCGGACTTATGAGATTATGACTCCTTATTCCATAGGTTTACCTAAAGGCCGGATGATATTGGGTAAGCATTCAGGGCGTCATGCGTTTGAGGATCGTTTAGTAAGTCTAGGTTATAATCTTAATAAAGAACAATTGGAACAGGCTTTTGAGCAGTTTAAAGTGCTTGCTGATAAGAAAAAAGTTGTAGCTGATGAAGATTTAGAAGCATTGGTGCAGCAAAAAACCATACTTGTACCGGAAATCTATGTATTGGATCATTTTGTGATCAACAGCGGGAATTCCATTACTTCTACAGCGGCAGTAAAATTATCTTATATGGGTATGACAAAGGAAGCTGTTTCTACAGGTGATGGGCCTATAGATGCTGCATTTCGTGCAATAGATCTAATTGTCGGTTTAGAATTCAGTTTGGAGAGTTTTGCTCTCAATTCTGTTACTGAAGGTAAAGATGCTCAAGGCGAAGTAATGGTACGCATTGTTAAAAATGATAGAATATACATCGGCCGCGGTTTGAGTATTGATATTATTGAAGCTAGCATTAAGGCATATCTCAATGCTATTAATAAAATGATCGATGAATTACAATTAGCAAAGAGAGTTGAACCAGATGGCTGAGAATAATCATAAAAAAATAATTGTTTTTGATTCCACACTTCGCGATGGTGCTCAAGCTGAAGGAATTTCATTTTCTGTTTCTGATAAGCTTAAAATTGCTGCTGCCCTTGATGAATTAGGCGTTCATTATATTGAGGCTGGTAATCCCGGATCCAATCCAAAGGATTTGGAATTTTTCACTCAAGTAAATAAGATTAATTTCAAAAATGCTAAGATAACCGGATTTGGCAGTACTAGGCGCAGAGGAATTAAAGTTGAAGATGACAGCAGTGTCAAGTCACTGCTGGAAGCTAATACGCCGGCAGTGGCCATTTTTGGGAAGAGTTGGGATTTTCATGTAACCAATATTATTAAGACGACTCTTGATGAAAATATCAATATGATTCGGGAAACTGTAGCCTATTTTAAAAAAAATGGTCGAGAAGTAATATTTGATGCGGAACATTTCTTTGATGGATATCGCAGCAATCCCACATACGCTTTAGCGAGTTTAGATGCGGCTGTAGAAGGTGGAGCAGATATTTTATGTCTGTGTGATACTAATGGGGGAGCCTTTCCGTTTGAGGTCTATAAGGTTACAAAATTAGTAGTTGAAAAATATGCTGATAAAAAGCACATCAGCATCGGTATTCACTGTCACAATGACGGCGGTATGGCAGTAGCTAATTCAATAATGGCGGTTGAGGCGGGAGCTATCCATGTCCAAGGTACTTTCAACGGATTAGGAGAGCGGTGCGGAAATGCGAATCTTTGTACAATTATTCCGAATTTGCAAATTAAGAAAAGTTTTAGCTGTATTCCTGCAGAAAATCTTCCGGATTTAACCACAACGGCTCGTTTAGTCAGTGAAATTGCTAATGTAATGCTGAATGAGCGGGATCCTTACGTGGGTAAGAGTGCTTTTGCTCATAAGGGTGGGATGCATATAGACGGAGTACACAAAGCCGCAAATTCATTTGAGCATGTTAAGCCTGAATTAGTAGGCAATAATCGGCGATTCTTAATGTCAGAGGTTGCAGGACGCAGTACAATCTTAAGTAAGATTCAAAGCATAGATCCTAACTTAACGAAGGATTCTCCTGAAACTAATGAAATAATGAGTAAGTTAAAGGAATTGGAATATGAAGGTTATCAGTTTGAAGGAGCTGAAAGCAGCTTTAAACTAATTATACGTAAGTACTTAGGCAAATACAAACCTTTTTTCCAATTGATTCATTTTAAAATTATTGGTGAACAACCCTGCAACGGCGGATACAGTTCAACAGCGATGATTAAATTGGCGGTTGATGGAAAAGAAGAGATTACAGCTGCCGACGGAGATGGCCCGGTGCACGCATTGGATAAGGCTTTGCGTAAAGCACTTGAAGTATTTTATCCAGAGTTAAAACAGGTACATCTTACCGACTATAAAGTTAGAGTACTGGAAACAACAGCGGCAACAGCGAGTAAAGTCCGAGTACTGATTGAATCCACCGACGGAAAGGATTCCTGGACTACAGTAGGAGTATCCACCGATATTATTGAAGCAAGCTGGATTGCATTAGTTGATTCCATCGAGCATAAATTATTGAAAGACATGGAACAGAAAATGCGTGCATTTATGTAAGGAGGATATGTTTATGGGTATGACAATGACACAGAAGATATTAGCTGCTCATGCCGGGTTAGATAGGGTTAAAGCAGGTCAATTAATCATGGTGAATATTGATTTAGTTCTAGGTAACGATGTGACAACTCCTGTGGCCATTCAGGAATTTTCTAAAATTGGCAAAGCTAAAGTTTTTGATAAAGAAAAAGTTGCCATTGTCCCTGATCATTTTACACCGAATAAGGATATTAAAGCTGCCCAGCAGTGTAAATTAATTCGCGAGTTTGCATTAGATCAAGAGATTGAGCATTATTTTGAAGTCGGTGAAATGGGTATTGAGCATGCTCTAATTCCAGAGCAGGGACTTGTTGTTCCTGGAGATGTGGTCATCGGAGCTGACTCACATACCTGCACTTATGGAGCTTTAGGAGCCTTTTCTACCGGAGTAGGAAGTACTGATATGGCTTGTGCAATGGCTGCAGGGCAATGTTGGTTTAGAGTTCCGGGTGCAATTAAGTTCGTATTAAACGGAAAACCGGGCAAGTGGGTTAGCGGTAAAGATATTATTTTACACATTATCGGTAAAATCGGTGTTGACGGTGCTTTATATCGTTCAATGGAATTTGATGGTGATGGACTGAAATATTTGTCCATGGACTCGAGATTCACCATGGCCAATATGGTGATTGAAGCAGGGGCGAAAAATGGCATCTTCCCCGTTGATGAACAGATAATAGCTTATGTTAAGAATCATTCAAATAAGGAGTTTACTGTCTTTAAAAGTGATAAAGACGCTGAATATGAAGAGATTTACAATATAAATTTGAACGAAATTCGCCCGACGGTTGCCTTTCCTCATTTACCGGAGAATACCCGTACTATCGATGAGGTTGGCAGTGTAGCACTGGATCAAGTAGTAATTGGTTCATGTACTAACGGCAGAATTGAAGATCTTCGGGTAGCCGCAGGTATATTAAAAGGAAAAAAAGTTCATAAGGGCTTAAGAGTAATAGTATTTCCAGCTACGCAGAAGATTTACCTTAAGGCATTAAGAGAAGGATTGATTGAAGCTTTAGTAGAAGCTGGTGCCGTAGTTAGCACACCAACTTGTGGGCCTTGTCTTGGCGGGCACATGGGAATTTTAGCTAAAGGTGAGAAAGCGTTAGCAACCACAAACCGCAATTTTGTTGGTAGAATGGGTCATCCCGAGTCAGAGGTATATCTGGCTAGTCCAGCTGTTGCAGCTGCCTCTGCCTTGACTGGTAGGATTACCAATCCTGAAGACATAGTGGAAGAGGGGGTCGGAAATGCAAGTAAAAGGTAATGTATTTAAATATGGAGATAATGTTGATACGGATGTAATCATCCCTGCAAGATATTTAAACACTTCGGATGCAGCTGTATTAGCTGAGCACTGCATGGAAGATATTGACATAAATTTTACAGATAGAGTTAAAAAAGGAGACATAATTGTTGCCGGGAAAAATTTTGGCTGTGGTTCATCCCGGGAACATGCGCCGCTGGCTATAAAAACAGCTGGCATATCTGTAGTCATAGCCTCAACATTTGCTCGCATTTTTTACCGTAATGCTATTAATATCGGTCTGCCGATTTTAGAGTGTCCGGAGGCTGTTGCCGATATCGACGATGGTGATCAGGTAGAAGTAGATTTTACAGCCGGAAGAATCACAAACATAACCAAGGGCCGTACTTATCAAGCCCAGCCGTTTCCTGAATTTATGCAAGCGTTGATTTCCGCAGGCGGTCTAGTGAACTACTTAAGTAAACAGTAACCAGAATAGATTGAAAAGAAGGAGTAAGGATAAATGGATTTTACAATAGCAGTATTACCCGGTGACGGAATTGGCCCGGAAATAATAGAACAAGCCATTGCTGTTTTAGAGAACATTGGTCGGCTGTATAATCATGAATTTAGATTTAAGGAATATTTAGCGGGAGGAGCGGCCATAGACAGAGTAAATGAACCGCTGCCGCAATCGACCGTTGATGGTTGTTTAAAAAGCGATTCGGTGCTTTTAGGTGCTGTTGGCGGTCCTAAGTGGGATCATTTATCTGGAGAAAAACGGCCTGAGAAAGCTCTTATGGGATTACGGGGAGGTTTGGGACTTTATGCCAATATTCGACCAGCTGTGTTACATGAAGCGCTGCGAGAAGCTTGTCCGTTAAGGGAGGAGCTAATTGGCAGCGGGATAAATATTTGTGTAGTAAGAGAACTTATTGGCGGTATCTATTTCGGTGAACGGGGTAGGCGCCAAGGTGATTTTGGTGAGGAAGCATACGATACAGAAATTTATAGTGTAAAAGAGGTTCGGCGTATTGCTAGAATTGCTTTTGAAATAGCTAAACAACGAAATCAGCATGTAACTAATATTGACAAAGCTAATGTTTTAGAAAGCTCACGTTTGTGGCGTTCAGTCGTTATAGAAACTGCCCAGGAGTATCCGGATATTCAGCTGGATCATATGTATGTAGATAATGCTTCAATGCAGTTGATTCGCAATCCGCAGCAGTTTGATGTAATTGTAACCACTAATATGTTCGGCGATATTTTATCCGATGAAGCTAGTATGCTCACCGGTTCTATAGGTATGCTGCCTTCGGCAAGTTTAGGTGAGGAGAAATTAGGTATGTATGAGCCTATTCACGGTTCCGCTCCGGATATTGCCGGTCAAGACATAGCTAATCCCATAGGCACGATTCTTTCAGCAGCTATGATGCTGCGGCATTCATTTGGGTTGGAAAATGAAGCAAAGTCAATTGAAAATGCAGTAACCAAGGTTTTAGCACAAGGTTACCGCACTAAAGATATTATGAGTTCAAATATGCAGCTGGTAGGTTGTAAAGAAATGGGTCGGCTGATTGCTGCTTATTTAGTATAAAATGGTGCTTTTCAACCCGCATTCCAGTAAAAGTGATTCTGCATGTTCCAAATCAGATTTTTCAGCTTGGGGGTAATCATTTAATTGGTAAGGCAAGCTTAGCTCTTGCCATTTTTTTACACCCATAGTGTGGTAAGCCAGCAGTTCTAAAGGAACACTATTAGGCAGATTCATTATAAAATATGCAAGTTTAGTCAGTTCTTGTCGTGTATTGGTAAGTCTAGGTATAATAACATAGCGCAGACGCATGTCAGCCTTGTTAGCATTAAGTTTGGTAAGATGGTTGAGAATAGCACCATTGTCGTGATTTGTTAACTGGCGATGTAAATCAGGTGAAACAGCTTTAATACTAATCATCCATAAGTCGATGTAAGGCATTAATTTCTCGATCCATCTATACCCACAGCTGAGAGAAGTGTCGATTGCAGTATGCACACCGTTGGCTTTTAGAAGTTTAACGCATTCAAGTAAAAATTCACCTTGGAAAAGTGGTTCTCCACCTGAAAAGGTAACACCGCCAGTACGATAAAAATGGCGGTTTTTATTGTAAGCTGTCAGTATTTTTTCAGCTTTTATTTGGTTTTGAGATTTGCCCCATGCGACATCTGGGTTATGACAAAACTTGCAGTTTAAGGGGCAGCCTTGGAAAAAACATACCATGCGAATCCCGGGGCCGTCTACGGTACCAAAAGGTTCAATAGAATGTACTCGGCCTGTTAGATTTGAATTAGAAGTGGGCATGTCTGTCACCTTTCTTTTAAATAATTTCGCTAATTTTCAGCATAAATCTGTCTGGGGCAGGGCATTTTCTATCTCCAGTAAAAATCGTTTGATCATTAGTCCATAATGGTAACCGCCAAGATCTGCAGAGCCAATAACTCGGTGGCAAGGAATGATAATTGCCAAGGGATTGGATCCCACTGCACTTCCCACTGCTTGATAACCCTTTGTAGATAAGTTTTCAGCTATTTGTTTGTAAGTTGTAGTAGTGCCGTAGGGTATACGTCTGATTTCCTGCCATACTTGTTTTTGAAAATCGGAACCATAGAGTTTGATTGGCCAATCAAAACTCACGGCTTTTCCTCTGAAATACTGCTGCAGTTCAAGAGCATACAAATCAGGCAGTGGGTGATAACAATCTGCTAAGTTATTATTTTTGTTATTGTGATTAGTAAACCAGATTTTCGTAAATTTGTCATTTTCCATTTCAAGCAGGAGTAACCCAAGCGGTGTATAATATTGATGAATAATCATTTGATAACCTCCGCCCGTTATTCGGCTTGTATTTTGTTTAAATAGTTTAGAGGTGAAAGAATGGATGTAAAACCAGCAGCCAAAAAAACACTTAAAGATAGTTTATATAAAACTGTGTTTGTTCTTGCCTGGCCGGCCATTATTGAAATGCTTCTGCACGTGACAGTCGGATTAGTCGATACTGCAATGGTCGGCAGATTAGGTGCAGAAGCATTGGCAGCCGTTGGTCTTAGCAATCAACTTATGGCATTGTTTACAGTTATTCTAAGTGCCATCGGTACAGGAAACACTGCTTTAGTAGCACGTTTTATTGGTGCAAAGAATCCGATAGAAGCGGGTCAAGCAGCTGAACAAGCTGTTTATTTAGCTGTAGGAATAGCAGTGATTGTTGAAAGCTTGCTTTTAGTGTTTTGTGAACCTATTCTTGGTTTTCTTTTCCGCACTACAGAATTAGAAGTGCTGTCTTTAAGCAGTCAATATGTAAAAATCGTAGCTTTAGCATTAATGTTTAATTATTGTTTAGTGCTGATAAACTCCACACTTAGAGGAGTGGGAGATACAAAGACTCCCATGCATATCACCGCTATAGTAAATTTGATCAATATTATCGGTAACTTGATTTTAATTTTTGGTTTTGGTCCAATTCCTGCTTTAGGTGTCAAGGGTGCTGCAATTTCAACTGCGACTGCTCAAACAGTCGGCGGATTTCTTGCGTTGAGAAAACTGCTTAAGTCCGATAAAATTTACGTTAGTTTCAGCTGGCCCATTAGAATTGACGTTTCAATAATTAAAAGAATACTGAACGTGGGAATACCGGCTGCCATAGAACAGGGTTCCCTTAGAATAGGCCAATTGTTTTATACCATCATGATAGCTTCTTTAGGTACTGTATCATATGCTGCTCATCAAGTGGCTTTACATGCAGAGTCAATATCTTTTAATCCCGGCTTTGGTTTTGCACTGGCAGCGACTACTTTGGTCGGTCAAAATTTAGGTGCCGGTCAACCGGAAAGAGCTGAAAGTTCTGGGCATGCGGCAGGCCGCCTCGCCATATTGCTCATGTCATTTATGGGCTTAATCTTCTTCTTCTTTTCTGAGCAAATTGTCTATTTGTTCACCCCTGATGAAGCAGTTATCAAATTGGCTGGCATTTGTTTAAAAATTGTCGCTGTCAGTCAACCGGCCTTAGCCGTTCAAATGGTCTATTCCGGTGCCCTAAGAGGTGCCGGCGATACCAGAGGCATTCTTTGGATTACTTTATCAGGGTTTGTTGTAGTTCGTTTAGGCCTAACATATATATTGGCAATTATGCTTGATTATGGGTTAATAGGCGCCTGGATTGCCATGGGCATCGATTTATATTTTCGCGCATCGTTGATGCTGCTTAGATTTAAAAAAGGACAGTGGAAATTATTAAAACTCTAATTTTTAATTTCAATGTAAATATTAAGCCTGGGCTATTATTGCAGCCACGTATTCTGCTGCTTTAACTAAATCTGCTACAGCAATAGATTCCGCTTTAGTGTGTACGTCTTGATAGTTTAAACCTAGAACTACTGAAGGAATGCCCTTTTTATTGATAATGCTGGCATCACTACCCCCTCCAGTCATTTGAATAATTGGAGTAACTCCAATAGAGCGTGCAGCTTTTTCAGCTAAAGATACCACTTCTGCAGATTCCGGGATGCTAAATGCAGAGTAGCAGTCTGTTATTTTAATATCTATTTCCGTATTGTATTTGGTTGCACTGTTTTCAGCGGCCTGCGTCATCTGATTTATTTGTGTTTCCAGTTTGACTGAGTCTAATGAGCGGACTTCACAGTTCAGCTCACATAGGTCTGGAACAATGTTTACAGCAGTTCCTCCATTAATAATCCCGACATTAGTTGTTGTTTCATTATCTATGCGTCCGATATTCATATTACTAATGGCTTCTGCAGCTGCTTGAATAGCGTTAATTCCTTTTTCCGGCTTGACTCCTGCATGACTTGCTCTGCCGTGGAATATCAGATCGAGATTTTTATGAGCAGGAGCTTGGTTAATAATGGTGCCCACTGGTCCGTCGCTGTCTAAAAAATAAGCACATTTGGCGGTTAACTGAGAGCAGTCTAGTGCTTTGGAACCAGATAGTCCGCCTTCCTCAGCTATGGTAAAAACTATTTCCAGATCACCGTGAGGAATTGACTGTTCTTTTGCGGTGCGTATTCCTTCCAAGATTACAGTTATTCCCGCCACATCATCGGCTGCCAGAATCGTAGTACCGTCGCTTCTAATAATGCCGTTTTCTACAATAGGTTTAATGCCAAAACCGGGAGACACTCGATCCATATGAGCTGCGAAAAGCAGTGCTGGCTTACAAGCATTTCCCTGTATTTTTGCTATGAGATTACCGGCATTGCCTTGAATAGTTTTACCGGCATCATCTTCAACTACTTCAGCTTTAAGCTCTATTAACTTCTTGGTTAAATAATCGGCCATTTCTCGTTCTTGGCCGGCAAAACTGTCAATCCGAACTAATTCGAGAAATTCAGCTAGTAATCTTTTTTCATTGATATGCATTGATCAAAAACCTCCTTGTTTAATTATGTTAGTTTTCTATATGAATTATCAATGTCCTGCTTTACTTGATATTGTTATACCTCAGGTTAAAAAGGGTTTGATTATTGAATGTAGAAGAATTATCCAAGTATTATTTTGAAAGTGATGTAAGAAAACTTTTAAATGAAGGTGATATAGATGGAACGCATGATTAATGTGATATATCAAGGTGAGACTATTACTGTACCTGTAGGGACATCTTTAATTGATTTAATTGAAACACACAGCATTTCTACGGATGCTGTTGCTGCTGGCGTTAATAATATTTTAAGAAGTCTGCATTACCAGCTTGAAGACTCTGATAATGTTGAATTTTTTGATCTAACAACTGATGAGGGAATGCGTATTTATCGGGACAGTCTGGTATTTGTTCTAGTAAGGGCAATTAAGGATGTATTAGGCAATTGTCGCATTCTCATCGAGCATTCATTAAGCAATGGTTTATATGGAGAGATTGCTGGAGATAGGCCTCTAACTGAGGAAGAAGTTTTAAAAATTGAGCAGCGAATGCTGGATATAATTGTGGCAGATGAACCATATATTAAGCATCGAGTCTCACGTGAACAAGCAATAGAAATATTCAGTAAACAAGGTCTGCAGGATAAAATAGAATTGCTGAAGCAGATTGATAAACAATTTTTGGAGATTCACAGCTGCGGAGATTATTATGATACAATTTCAGATATATTTGTGCCGTCTACGGGATATTTGTTATTGTTCAAATTAAGATTCTATCTACCCGGCTTTATTTTGGAGTATCCGAAAAAGAACAATCCATTAGAAATCCCCAAGTACATCGAACACGGAAAGCTGGCCAATGTGTATTATGAAACGGAGAAATGGGGAAAAAATATTGGTGTAAGCTGTGCTGCAAATTTAAATGCATGGATCGACCAGGGTAAGGTGGGTCATTTGATCAGGGTGACAGAAGCTTATCACGAAAAACAAATAGCTAAAATTGCCGATCAAATTGCTTCTGAGCGCGATCGGCTGCGGATTATTCTAATTGCAGGTCCTTCTTCTTCAGGGAAGACCACATTTTCTCAGCGTTTATTAATTCAGTTGCGAATCAACCGGCTTCGCCCTGTGGTAATTCATTTAGATGATTATTTTATTAATCGTGAGCTGACACCCATCGATGAAGACGGCGACTATGATTTTGAAGCATTAGAAGCTATTGATATTAAACTGTTTAATGAACATCTGTCAAAACTTATTCAAGGTGAAGCGGTTAATATTCCGTCATTTAACTTCGTTAAGGGGCAGAGAGAATGGGGAGATAAGATTCTGCAGATTGGGCCGGAACAGCCTATAATTATCGAAGGTATTCATGGATTGAATGATGTTTTGACTTCAGCTATACCAAAGGGGCGCAAATTTAAGATTTATGTAAGTGCTTTGACTCAAATTAATATTGACGATCATACGCGCATTCCTACAACAGATGTACGCTTGATCCGTCGAATTATAAGAGACAAACAGTTTAGATCTCACACAGCTGTGCAAACTATTGAACGTTGGCCGTCTGTTCGCAGGGGAGAAGAAAAATATATTTTTCCTTTCCAAGAAGATGCAGATGTAATGTTTAATTCAGCAATTGATTATGAATTAGCTGTCTTGAAAAAATACGCAGAACCATTACTAAAAGATATTACAGATTCTGAACCTGCTTATCTGCAAGCACAGCGGTTACTAAGGTTATTAAGCTATTTTAAGGAACTACCTTCAATTAAAGATATTCCTAATAATTCCATTTTAATGGAGTTCTTAGGAGGTTCATGTTTTAATGTTTAAGCCAGTATGAAGTATGATAGGAAGCAGGATATATATGAAAATAGTTTTGACAGCATTAAATGCTAAATACACTCACGATAATTTAGCTGTTCGCTACTTACAGGCTTACTGCAGTAAAAGTTTTCCGGACTTGATTGTAAGAGAATTTAACATTAATCAGAATTTATCTTTGATTTTAGCGGAGTTGGTCGATTTAGACCCTGATGTCATCGGGTTTTCCTGTTACATCTGGAATATCGGGGAAACTATAGAAGTAATTAAGAATTTAAAAAAGGTCCGTCCTGATTTAGTGATTGTTTTAGGCGGTCCGGAGGTTTCCTATGATTATCACCAACTGATGAAAAATCACAGAGAAATTGATTATATTGTCGCAGGTGAAGGTGAGAAACCATTTTTACAATTGCTTTCCTTATTGAAACACACTAGGATACCTTCGCCGCCGCAGTTAGCTGGAGTTTCATCTTTGGTATATCGTGTTGGAGAAAAGATATTGAACAATCCAAAGGTTATTATGGATTTGAGTGAGCTGCCTGGAGCGTATTCATATGATTTAAGCCGCCTTAAAAATAAGATCGTTTATTATGAAACATCAAGAGGCTGCCCTTTTAATTGTGAGTATTGTTTGTCGTCGAGAAGTGGTAATGTCCGTTATTTTCCTCTTGAGCAGTGCAAAAGAGAAATAAAAACACTGGCAGAAATGGGTATTGAACAGATTAGATTTGTTGATCGGACTTTTAACTGTAATCCTGATAGAGCCTATGAACTGCTGAAGTTTATTATCAGTTTAGATACGAACACCCGGTTTCAATTTGAAATTGGCGGGGATCTGCTTTCTGAAGATCTTCTTAAGCTGCTGGAAAAAGCACCATATAACCGCCTGCAATTTGAAATTGGTGTGCAGTCAACTAATCCCAAAACATTGAAACAAATTGGTCGGAAGACAGATTTAGGTAAACTTGCAGAAAATGTTAAGGTGCTGAAAAATAAGACTGATGTTCGTTTTTTACTTGATCTTATTGCAGGCTTACCCGAGGAATCCTTTGCAAGGTTCGGTTATTCTTTTGATTTTGTTTATAATCTGCAACCGACAAAAATCCAATTAGGTTTTCTAAAACTATTAAAGGGTTCGCGTTTAAGAGAAAGAGTAGATGAATTCGGCTGTATCTTTACAGATAAAGCTCCCTATGAAGTGCTGCAGACAAACAGCATTAGTTATCCTCAGTTATCTTTATTAAAAGTTATTGAGGCTCTGGTTGAAATGTTCTATAACTCAGGCAGATTTAGTTATAGCTTAAATTATCTTATCAGGCGCGAACAGGTTAGGCCTTTTGAATTATTTGCAAATTTGGCACATAAGTGGAAGGCCAAAGGATATCATTTAGTTTATCATAGTGTTTTTAAGTTATATAATCTTTTATGGGAGCTTATCGGTAGTGACGACCCGGTTTTATTAAATTATCTGCGGTTTGATTATCGCAATAATGAACCAAAAAGAACAACACCTTCCTGGCTTACCAGTTCCGATCATAAGAAAACAATTCAAAAATATTCGCGTGAATTAATTCGTGATGGGAGTATTTTCAAATATCTGCCAAAGTTGAAGCCGTTAGAATTGTCTCCGCGTGAAATCAGCAGAAAGTTTATGATTGAAGAGTTTGATTATCTAATTTATCCTTGGCAGCCAATACCCCCAAAAAAGAAACAGCTGTTGTTGTTTGATTATAGTGATGATTTACGCATTCGAGTTTATGATTTAAATATATAGTATCAGCTTATTTTAACTAAATTAAAGTTTGGCAGCTATGAGTTATAATTTAGCCAATGTATACCGCATTTGCCCTCATTTGACGGTATGGCTTTAGTTTAAGCTTGTTTATTTGGGAATTATTTAAGCAAGCAGGATTTACTTGTGCAATTGAAGAATGAGAAGTAGATAAAGCAATCAGGAGGGCTTTACCGGTGAGAACAATTGAAAAAATAGTGTTGTTATTGCTCACTATATTGCTAATAATGTCAGTAAATGTTAAAGCCACTGCTGATTATTTTGATCCATATCATTTATTCAAGTTTAGAGTTCCCGTTGGTTGGATTTTTCAGGTTTCCGAAAGTGAAACAGATTTACTGGTGTTTTATGGGCCAAGCCAAGATGAGTTATTATATATTGAATATTTTAAAGAAATTTCTGATCAATCGAGTTTAGAATTTGCCGAAAGAGTCATAGAACACTATGATTCAGTTTATGGTTTAGTTGATTTTGAATTAGTTCAGGAGTTAGAGTTAAAAGAAATAGATGGTATTTCTACTGCTGATGTAGTATATAGTTATAGCGGAACAAAGAATCGGACTGAGCACAGGATCTTTGCGGTTTTACATGACTATGGTTTAACAATTACATTTAGCGATGCACATGATCACTACCATGAAGGTGAAGTTCAATTTGAGCTGATTTTGGATAATTGGACTTGGGTGAGGTGATGGATAAGTGAAGGCCGTTGTTATTGTTTTTTTGGTATTACTATTTTTACTTTATCCGAGTATCGCATTAGGTTCGCAAAATCATCTACTGGCTAATTTTGAAAAAAAAATTGGTTTATCAGCAAGAGAACAGTTGCTTGCTATATATGGCGGTGAAGTTATTCTGCCGCTGCATAAACATCTTATACTGCATGAAATTTTTAATCGCCTTGTAAGGGTAGTTAAAGGAGGTGAACACGAGTATTCCTTAACTGTGCTTAAATCAAATGAAGCTAATGCTTTTTCACTTCCGGGCGGATTCGTATTTGTTACCGAAGGGCTGATAGATTTGGTAGGCTTTGATGAACACCGGATTGCAGCAGTTTTAGCTCATGAAATAGCGCATATTGAGAAAAAACATGGATTAAATGCAGTATTACGTCAAATGGGTTTTAGTGTATTAGTAGAGTTAGGGATTTTCTTTTTAGAAGTACCGCCTACTGAAGCAGTACGAGCAGCGGTTCAAGCATTAATTACTGTTGTTCAATCAGGATATAGTCGTGAAGCAGAATTGGAAGCTGATATTTTAGGGCAACAGTATTTAGCAAGGGCAGGGTTTGATCCGGTCGGTATTATTCATATGCTTTCCGATTTATCTAAAACGGAGGGTTTGGAGATCAGCAAGTCCATATTTGGCTCACATCCGCAGACAAGCGATAGAATTAATCTTCTGCTTGAGAATGCCGTTTCATACTGGTCACCACCGATACCGATACAAGAGAATACAATTTCTATAAATAGCAAAGAAGATCCTCTCAACAGATTCGCCATACGTAGTATAGTTAACGAATTTGGGCAAAATGTATTATCCGTATATGACTATCAAAATGAAACAGAAGTTTCTTGGCTCGCTGATTTAACCATTTGCGATTTGGTGTTTTCGCCAGATGGTTTAACTATGGCAGCAGTAGTTGAGGAACAGGGAGAATATAGTATATATATTTACAATCGTTTCGGGAATTTTACTGAGCGGCGACAGCATGAAAGAGGTCACGCGATTCAAAATCTGGTTTTTTCGCCTGACGGGGAAAAAATTGCCTACAATTCTGTGACAAAAGACAGTTCTAGTTTATGGATAGGTTTTATCAATGAAATTACCAGATTAAATATAGCAGAGGATTTTACAGGAATAATAATTGACTGGAACAAAACGGGCTTAATAGTTGTGGATGAGGCAGAGCAGTATTATTGCATTTCACCACCTAAAACATATTCAGCAGTATTGTCTGATCCGGTACCACGGATTATTGAACGCAAACCAAGATTTACCTTGGAAATATCTCGAAGTAGCGATGGAAACTGCATAAAACTAATTCGACCTCATATATTTAATTTTTAATATCAACGGGGAGGAAGTATAATGACTATGAGAAGATCAGTATATTTAGTTTGTTTTATAATGGTATTTTGTTTTACTGCGGCAGTGTCGGCCCAGCCACTTAATTTTACACAACTGCTAGAAAAAGTGGAGCATAAATTAACAACTATTGACGAATTTCAATCAATGGCTTCAATTAAAGTAGTTGAAGGAGAACGGATCAATCTGTCTGTTTTTTCGATTAAGGCAAGCAAAAGCTTAATGACTACTCGTATAGAAATGCTTGAGCCTGATGTGATTTCTGGTCAGGTTATTGTTGTGGATCAAGAGAAAGACGTGGTAAAGATGTATATGCCAGTTCTAGATCAAATAGTAGTTCAAAGTCTTGAAGAGGCCTATAATGGAGACATGGATCTAGATTTTACTGATATAGGTTCTTTTTTCAATATGCAGGGTCTTGAGGGCCAGATAAAAGAGGTTATTGAAACGGACGTAGGGTTACAATATATAGTAAGTATTTCAGGTTTAGACAATCAACTGGATTTTTTCCCGGAAATGACGGATGAAACTGGTGGTGGACAGCATCTTCAGTATATATGGATTAATGAAGAATTCATGCCGTTTAAGATGGAATTTTATCAAGACGATAAGTATCTAGGAACGTTTGCCCTAGATGAATTTGAGATCAACCTGGGATTAACTAAAGAAGAAATGCAAAACTTGCCTGATGTTCCTGAAGTCGTTTTTTAAAGAGATGGAGAGGTGGTTTAATGTGCAGACATAGGTCTATTTTCATAGTAATGTTGATATTTGTTTGTTTTAGTGCAAAAGCCTTTGCTGAACCGACCTTATTGGTTGGATTTATTGACGAGCACTGGATTACTGGGCTTACGTTTCAGCATAGTCAACGTGAACTGGTTGGTTTTTTTGGTTATAAAGAAGATTTTTTCTCCAGTGCCTTTGCTGTTACAAATAATGACAATCATTTTGCTGGATATGCAGTGATAGGTCAGGAAGCATTTTTAGGAAACATTAGGTATAAAGCAGCAGTATACGGTGGAAATACCGATTTTGATAGAAATATATTATCTAAAAACAAATTAGGTGTTACCGGCGATGTAATGAAGCTTAGCGGAACATTGGGTTATGGAGTTGAAGCTGAGATTAATCCAGTTGGAGATCGGCGTTTTAAATTGTCTTCGTATGTTCAAAAACGAAATCAGGGCACTATACGGGCTGCATTAAGCTTTGAATCGTATCCGCAGTCTTATAAAACGTTTTTGGAATTGGTTTATTCGATAAAACCTCAATCATTTTCCGAGATAGAATTATTCGGCAGGTATGAGTTTGGAGAGCAA
>JAAZMN010000190.1 GCA_012798795.1 Bacillota bacterium
AGCTGCTTAATTAGTTATTGTTCAAAAAACATGACTCTGTTACCTGGAACTGTAATAATGACCGGTACACCAGCAGGAGTAGGCACCGCCCGAAACCCAAAAGTATATCTTAACAGCTGTGATATAATCGAAATTGAAATTGAAGGTATCGGCGTATTAAAAAATACTGTAAAATAACGAGATTGCTGCACAGCAGGCTGGATTGGATTATCAGCTTGTTGTGTGCAATCTCGCATTATTGTTAACTCCTCTTATTCTCTAAAGCCTATTTGGGCCAACCACGTACTGCACAGTTCTCTCCAAACTCCCACTTCCGGCTGCTCGTTTGCTAAACCCAATCCGTGCCTGCCATGAGGAAAAATATGCATTTCAAACTGTATATTGTTCTTACTTAAAGCCGAAGCAAACATCAAGCTGTTTTCCACAGGTACACTTTGGTCATCTGCTGTATGCCAAATGAAGGTTGGGGGCATATCCGACTTTACTTGGTTTTCCAGTGAAAGTAATTTAATCAGTTCAGGTTCAGCATCCGTTCCTAATAAGTTATTACGCGAGCCTATGTGATAAAATCTTTGAAATGAAATTACTGGATAACAAAGTATTAAACAATCGGGTCGAGAAGAAACTCGAGCCACATGATCACTTGCTGCTTGATTCTCTTTAAGATAATTGATGGCTGCAGCTGCCGCAAGGTGCCCACCGGCAGAAAAACCCAGTATTCCCACTTGGTTCGCATTAATATTATACTCATCCGCGTTTGTTTTAACGTACTGGATTGCCCTTCTGGCATCTTCAATCGGATAAGGGTACTTATAAGGGGCAATCCGATAATCTAAAACAAAAGCAGAAACACCGATGGAATTTAACCATTCAGCCACTGCCCCACCTTCATGTGCTGCTTTATGTATATATCCGCCACCGGGACAAACAATTACTACTCCACTTGGTTCATTCGATTCAATTAAATAAGGTTTAAGTGTGGGAATTGCCTGTTTAAACTCAGGATTAAATCCGGGAATGTTCTTTCCCCAAATATTAATATTACTCATTCTATTATCCCTTCTTCTTAATTAATTTCTATATATTCGGTACAAGAGTTACTCCATTTTCCGGTTTGTTCACGGTATGCGTAAGCAATTCGTATTTCCATCTGTCTGATTGGTGTGTTTAGACTCTAATTATGTTTTAGATAAATTTCACCATAAGCTTCCACGTTCAAACGCTTAATAAAATCTTTAACAAAACGATTCTTTTCATCGTAGATCTCAAGAGAAATATCATAGTTTAAAGCGTTTCTCATTTTTTCAGCCAATGAATCGTATTCTGTTTGATAAAACTCAAGTGAATCGGTTAGTGTACCGTCTTTGTGCACAAAATACCCGAAATTCATCCATATCTCAACCACACCCCCATGATCCAAAATATCCGCATCCTGAATTATCTTTACATAGTCATTATAGCTTTTTGATTTATCCCGAAACTGATGAAACCTAATTATCTCACAGATTAATTCAAGCTCTTCTAGGCTGCAGTGATCTTTTAATATATCCCGCACCAAAATCGAACCATAATAGCTGTGAGGTTCAATTCCTTTAGCAATATCGTGGAAATACGCTGCCGCTATAATCGCCTCATCGTTAGCATCATCAGCAGGCAAAATCATTTTCCTTAACTCGAGAGCGATATTAGCCACTCGCTGTCCATGATAGTAGATAAAACCTCTCTCTCGTTCACTGTGCGCCTTGCGATTGCCCAAATGTTTGAAAGCTAATTCTTTAATCTCTGCTAAGTCCATACTAACCCCTCCCCAAATGAAATCCTGACTCTTAATCGAGACAGGACTTCCAAGGTCTAACAGAAATGTTATTCTCAAGCAAAAACTCTTTGATTTCTTTTACAGAGTAATTTCTCTCCATGCGGGGTGAATAAAGCATTGAGCTGATTATTCCCGCAGCAGCCTTGGTTTTAGTAAAAACTTCTGCCAAATGTTCAGGTTTGCCCGCACCTCCAGAAGCAATTATGGGAACATGGACATTTTCACTTATTAAACCTGTTATCTCAAGATCATAACCGGTATGAGTGCCATCGCGATCTATACTGTTAACACATATCTCGCCAGCACCTAATTCTTCACCCCTTTTAGCCCATTTAAGTGCATCCATGCCTGTAGCAACTCTCGCACCGTCAATCATGACTTCGTATCCACTGGGAATTTCCACAGTTTTTGCCACTTGTTTAACCTGCATACTTAAGACAATACATTTGCTTGTAAAAGCACGTGCACCTTCCTGAATGATCTGCGGATTGCGTACTGCCATAGAATCAATACTGATTTTGTCTGCCCCTGCCGCCAATGTCTGACGCATATCGTCAATATTTCTAATTCCGCCACCAACAGTAAGCGGCACAGATACGTTCTCTGCTGCCGCCTTCACAGTCTTAAGATCGATCTGTCTTCGCTGAGCACTAGCAGTAATATCATAAAAGATTATTTCGTCTATCTGGTCAGCACAAATATTTTTGGCTGCCGATTCCACATTATCAATTTCAATGTTATCCTGAAACTTATAAGCCTTAGTAACCATTCCGTCTATTACGTCCAAACACGCAATTAGTCGTTTGTTCATCTTCTTCTACTTCTACCCCCCACTGTATATACTGATTCTTTAAGATTGTTTACTGTTATAGCTTGGCTGTCAAACTAGTTTTCCCGCAGATTCAAAGTAATGATTACTCCGCAAATAAACAGCAAAATGCCAGAGAAACCTTGAACAAAATTTTGGGGAAACCCGGGAAAAACAACAATTACAGACCCAATCAAAACACCCAACAATCCATAATATGTCCATCCATAATACTGCTGAAACAAATAATGTGTTATGCGGGAAATAATCAATACAAAAACAAGAAAAACAATACCCACCGGTATCAAAACCGCAAGGTTAAGTTTAGCAACTGCGTTTAGTAAAGTATGATATGTGC
This sequence comes from Bacillota bacterium, assembly GCA_012798795.1. Classification (GTDB taxonomy): domain Bacteria; phylum Bacillota; class Limnochordia; order Darwinibacteriales; family DTU012; genus JAAZMN01. Next base: position 2,983 of record JAAZMN010000190.1, read on the forward strand.
CGAACATCATCAATAAAAATGAAGAACTAATTCCAGGCACTACAGTTCCTATAGCCAGCAAAAAACCTGAAATGATTATTAATCCGAAACTAATGTTCTGACTAAAATCCAGATCCGGATAAACGCCGTTCTTCTCAAAAATTACCGGTAGAAGTGTTAAGATTAGGGTGATGAAAAAGGGAACTAAATAACGTTGGTCAAATCCTTTTTTATTAGCAATATCTATTACCGCAGGTAAACTTCCTAACAACAAACCAATAAACAGATACATAATAAAAAACGGATAGTTAATTAAGAGATATTCAATAACATTACTAAACAACAAAACACTGGCAATTCCACCAACAGCAAGCGGCAGAATAAAACGTACATTGTGCCAGAAATTTTCCAGCGGATGAGCAATAACTGCCACAACTTGATGATACAAGCCGAGCATAATAGCAATCACGCCTCCGCTTACACCCGGTATGATCATACCAAGTCCGATAATTAGACCGGCAAAAAGTCTATAAAGAAACCCTTCGTTACGAGTAATCATTTAACCCCCCCTTTTAAGGTTTATTCCATCTTGCTTACCATCTTTTTCACTTCTACATTAAGTGCTGTAATTTCCTGCTTAATTTAAGCAGTTTAACAAGAAAAAAATAAGACTTTTTACAACAATATGCTGCAAAAAGCCTCACTGACATCAATCAGGTCTAAACAGCCTTCATCTGAGCCATTTCTCTTTGTGCTTCTACTAAGCGATAATAGACACCTTCCTTAGCCATCAGCTCTTCATGAGTTCCCAGTTCTACTAGGTTACCTTCTTCTAATACCAGCAGCCTATCGGCAAATCGCAGTGTAGACAGCCGGTGAGCAATAGCTATAGTAGTTCTATTTGCAACTAATCTTTGAATGGCTTCTTGAATTTGTTTTTCCGTATGACTATCAACAGAAGATGTTGCTTCATCTAAAATTA
>JAAZMN010000191.1 GCA_012798795.1 Bacillota bacterium
CCAACAATAATGGAGTCAGCTGTGTTATAAAATTGCTGGGCTACGTTTCCAATCAGCATTGGAATCGTGAATTCTACAATTCGTTTCCAAGGTGTCCCTTGGGTCATGTCTTTAGGTGCGAAAAGTGCTCTAGTTTTTGTCATAGTTAACCCCCTTAATCAATAAGACAAAAAACAAGAAGTCCCAGACCAGACTCCTGCTTTATATATCACTATAATCCTAGCTTTAATTCAATGTTTTGTCAATCTACTCTACTGTTTATTTCTGCTGTTCATTCCATACTGACAGGGGTGAATGATGCTGTTCAATGACCAGTTGTAGTTGCTGGAGTAATAGTCCTGAAAGGACTTAAGGATGCATATAGAGAAATATGGAATTGAGGAAACACACTATAAAATTTATCTGTCTATCAGAAAACAATTTTAATGGGAACACTTGACTAGCGAACACGTGTACTATATATTTGTAGTTGGAATAGGGGTGAATTAATGAAGAAGCATCCATTAGCTGCACCTGTTGTGAAATGGGCAGGTGGAAAACGTCAGTTATTAGAAGATATTGCCGCGCATCTGCCTAATAACTATTCTACTTATTATGAACCCTTTTTTGGTGGTGGTGCTGTCTTATTTGAATTACAGCCTCAAAAAGCTGTAGTTAATGATATAAATGAAGAATTGATCAATGTATATAATGTAATTCGTGATAATGTTGAGGACTTAGTTGCTGATCTGGAAAAACATAAAAATGAAGCAGATTACTTTTATAAAATAAGAGAAATGGACAGAAATAAAGAAAAATATAATAGATTAAGCGATGTTGAAAAAGCCTCGAGGATACTTTATTTGAATAAAACATGCTACAATGGTTTGTTTCGTGTAAACCAACAAGGAGAGTTTAATGCTCCATTTGGAAGATATAAAAATCCGAATATAGTTAATGAAGAAGTATTAAGAGCAGTGAATAATTATTTCAATAAAGCTGAAATAACGTTTAAGTGTGGAGATTTTGTAGAGGCAGTACAGGGTATAAGAAAAGGGGATTTCGTATATTTTGATCCGCCATATGATCCAATTTCTGATAGTGCCAATTTTACTGGATATAACAGAAATGGTTTTAGCAGGAGGGAGCAGATAAGGCTTAAGCGGTTATGCGATCGGTTAAACCGCAAGGGCATAAATTTTCTACTTTCTAATTCAGCGACAGAGTTTATTTTAGATTTATATAAAGATTATAATATAACAATTGTACAGGCAAAGAGGGCTATCAATTCAAAAGGTAACAAACGCGGAAGTGTAGATGAAGTTTTGGTAAGAAATTATGAGTAAAACTAAGAACGATATAGCATGGGAGCGGTTGTTTGAAAAGTATAAGATACTGGAAAACATTGAAAGGGATGGTATTTTTGAAATCTCTGCAAGCCAAATAAATGAATTTAGAGAAGCAAGATTGATGACTAAATTTGACCATCGTAAAAATCTGCCGGGAATTTTTAAGAAATATAAGCTTTCTATTTTGCCAATTACCCGCGGCAGCTATGTGCTTTCTCAATTTAGAGCTTATAAAGATTTTGATGAAAAAGATATTGAGATTATTAAGGTGTCATTTCCTACTCATATTGAGAGCATTGACTTTGAAAACATAACAAGCGAGGCAACGGCTCTCAACTGTGCTTATGTTTCAGGCATTTTGGCTGATTTTATTGAAGATGATGAGATATTACCAACAGTTAGTGGTAGAATGAGTTCTGAGAACTTCGACTTTTTTATTCAGACATACTTGGAAACTAGTGTTTTAGTTAGTGTTAGTAATTCCCAAGTTGAAATAGATGGTGGCTATGAAGGGCTAAAAACCCTTTCTCTTATAGAAGCTAAAAATTCAATTTCTGATGATTTTTTAATAAGACAGTTATATTACCCTTATAGATTATGGGCTAATAAAACTAGCAAGCAAGTTAAAAGTTTGTTTTTAACATATTCAAATGGAATATTTTCGTTCTATGAATATGAATTTTGTGATCCTAAAAACTATAATTCACTTAGTCTGATCAAACATAATAAATATACAATTGAAAAAACAGATATTACTTTTCAAGACATATTAGAAGTGTTAGAGAAAACTATAATTGTTAAAGAGCCTATAGTTGCATTTCCACAAGCCGATTCATTTGAAAGAGTTGTTAATCTCTGTGAGCTTCTGAATGAATCTGATTTAACTAGAGAAGAAATAACAACAAATTATGATTTTGATCCTCGGCAGACGAACTATTATACAGATGCAGGAAGATATTTAGGCTTAATTCAAAAGCATCGAGAAAATGGACAAATAGTTTTTTCGTTGACTAGCGAAGGGCAAAAGCTATTTCAGATGAAACATAGACAAAGGCAGCTTCGGCTTGTAGAATTAATCTTTTCCCATAAGGCATTTAATGTAGCCTTTGAACTCTATATTAAACGTGGATGTATGCCTAACAGAGATGAAATCGTTAATATCATGAAAAACAGCAATTTACACAACATAAATTCTGAAAGTACTTTTTATCGCAGAGCATCATCAATTATAGGATGGATTAATTGGATTATTGGATTGTCAAAACTATAAAATATCATATGTGTAATATGGGTAGTGGTTATTCAAAAAGTGCGGTATCATCTCCATCAATAACAGCTTTAACAATGTGTTTCTGTCCATCTCCATATATAGGAATAGTATTCCCCCAAATCTCTCTGCCATCTACTATTAACTTCTTTATTCCCTTAGATACACGTTTTGGATTTTCTACTTCTATAATATAGGTATCTCCTCTAAATTTCCTTACTGCTTTAAAGCCTTCCCATTCTTTAGGGAGACAGGGTTCTATCACTAAACCCTTAAATGAAGGCTGTATGCCAAGTATATACTTAGTCGCTGCTTGGTAAGCCCATGAAGCAGTTCCAGACAGCCAGCTGTTTCTGGCAAGACCGAATTGAGGGTGCTCATCTCCTAAAATGTTCTGCGGATATACATAGGGTTCACATTCAAATTCATCAATACAATTATTTTTCCCTATAGGGTTTATCTGATGGTAGTATTCATAAGCCCTATCTCCATTACCCACTAATGTTTCTGCAATAATAACCCAAGGGTTTGTATGAAGAAATATACCGCCATTTTCCTTAGCTCCTGGCGGATAAGTAGTTATACCTCCAACATGCGGATCATATCCATTATAGCCGGGGCTGCTCAGCTTAATACCTTTAGATGTATTTAGATATTTATTGACAGATGCTAATGCCTTCAAAGCCCGATTATGTGGGGCGAATTGTGACATAACTGACCAGGATTGGGCGTTGGCATAGATTTTACCATGCTCATTTTTACTTGACCCTAAAACCCTACCGTCTTTGTCAAAATATCTTACATACCATTCTCCATCCCAGCAGGTTTTATTATATATATCTTTCATTGATTTATAATTATCTTTATATTTATTTACTAGCTCAGTTTGATTTAACTCTTCAGCAATCTCAATCATTTCAAGGAGTGCATATCCATATAGATTGGCATTAAACACAGATTCTGCGCCAGCAGGAAGATTAACCGTATCATTCCAATCTGCAAATCCCAGCAGAGGTAATCCCTGCTTTCCAACATTGGCCTGGGTAAACTCGATTGCCCGCTTTAAATGCTCCATAACTGTTCCGCTTGCTAAAGGTCTGTCATTCTTGTCTTTATCATAAAAAGGAATTATTTTATTGAGAAAATCCATGTTTCCGGTTTCTTTTAGATAACTTGAAACAGCAAGGATAATCCACAGATGATCGTCTCCATAGTATTGGGGACGTTCCTCCATTTCCCTGGAATCCCCCTCGTTGGCCATCATAGTCACGGGATTAAACTGATGCATTGCACTGCCGTCCATTTTTTGCACCTGTAATAATTTTTCAATGAACTGGCGGCCTTCTTCGGGCATATGACAAAGGATACCTAGTATATCTTGGGAGCTATCTCTAAAGCCTATTCCCCTAGCGCCCAATCCCATTTGATATAGGGATAGATATCTTGACCAGTTTTTTGTAATATAGCACTGTCTGGGATTGTGGATATTAACCACTGTATTGAACTTATCATCAGGTGTTTCTACTTGGAGACAAGAAAGGTATTTTTCCCAGAATTCTTTGAGTTCGTTAAAGGCATCAGTAGTATTTTTTTCATTTCTATAGTAATCAATTTTCCTTTTTTCTTCTTTAATATCTGTACATTGGCCTAGCTGTGTAATAATTCTTTTTTCTGTACCAGGTTTCATATGCCCTAGATGGTGCATTAATGCACAGATATTATTTCCTTGTAATGTTTCATAAAAGCTTAATTCGTCATTATATAGGCTTAAGGGTGAAGCCCATGTCCCATAGCCATTATTGCCTAAAAACAATTTCCTGTCTGTTTCAAAAGAAGATACAGGGTAATTAGATGTAAAATAGTTGACAGCAAAATCTTTTCTCATAAAGGCAAATTGAGTGATAATCTTAAGTCCATTTTCCTCATGTACTGCTTTAGACTGCATAGTTTGGGGGACCCAATCGTTATTGTTGAACTGCTTTAGAGCTTCGAAATGCGTATATTCAACAACGGGAATTACATCTATCTCAACAGTTTCACTGCGCAGATTCTTAATTATTATGTCGCGAATGACTCTGTCACTGCCGCTTGGAACAAAAATTGTAACTTCAGTGCGAATGTCATAAAACTCAGATATAATTTTTGCATAGCCTAATCCAATATGGCATTCATAAAGATCGTACTGATCAAGTGTAGGTACATAAAAAGGAGAAAATATTCTGCACTTACCATTATCTTTTAACCTAAGGTATAGGGTTTCACCTTTAAAATCTGAATCTGGCAGCTGTGGTATGTACTTTACTATGCGGTTTAGTGCCGGGTCGTCTTTACAGATCAGTGATCCGCCTGTGTGATCCACAAAACCACCGAAATCTAAATTGCCTATGTAGTTTATCCACTTTACAGGCAGCTTAGGGTTAGTAATAACATATTCCTTGTGGTTGTTGTCAAAATGCCCATACTTCATAATATGTCATTCCCTTCTAAAGAATCAGATCATTTTAGTGGTAGTTTGAATTGAATTATTATTCGATAATTATACTACTTTATCCTTTTGGTATTTTAGTATTTGCATAACTGTTTGAGTTAAACTACTATAAAAGGTAATAGGATAGCGGATGTAGTATACACATCTTAAGGAAGATTTTTTTGTTGACAGAACAGTGCTTTTTATGATAAAAATAGGTATAAAAATCTAGGATGTTGAGGAGTTGAAGGTTAATCATTATGCCCTTGTAGTTCAGTGATAGAACAATTGCCTCGTAAGCAATGAACGTAGGTTTGATTCCTACCAAGGGCTCCAATTGATTCGTGTGTGCTGTAAACGCGTTACGCGTTGTATTTATAATTAGGCCATACAATTTTACTCAAATTAAATTTGGCATGTTTCTTCAATCAGAATATGCTTTAATCGGACTAAAATAAAATTAAGAGAGTCAGCAGTAGATAAAAGTGGAGAGGAGATGTTTGTAATGTATGATGTTGATATTGAGCAGTTTTGGATAGATGATGAGCTTGCTCATGAAGAGAACTGCTTTAGCAAAAAGGCACCGCAAGTGGCTCTTGGAATTAGGATGAGCGATGAATGTGTTTTTGCTGAACTAGGTGAAGAGGGTGATCCTTGGGGTTATACACCAAGGGAGCGGAGGATAGATCTTAATAAACGTTATAATGATAAAGCGGAAAAAATTGTGGGGAAGAGGCTCTTGCGCGAAGATTTTCCTCGGTCTGAGGAAACGCATCCTCCTATTAAGGACATTACGGAAGTGTTTGGATGCAAGCATGTTATGCAGGGAGGCACTACTTGGGTAAAACAATCCTGCAGTAATCCTCAAGAGCTGGAAACCATATTAGACAAAGTAGATAATATGGATATCCGCGAATTTATACTTCCCAAAAATTGGGAGGAGGAAAAAAGGCGTATCTTCGAAGTATATGGAAAAAAACCTTCCCTTTGGAGACATGTCAGAGGGCCGGTTACTCTCGCCACAACCATTTACGGAGCGGAAAATTTGATATTTCTGATAATAGATGAACCTGGTTTAGCAGAAAGATTCAGCCGGACTATATCCGATGTTATATATCAAATGGCTGCAATTATGGATCAAGAAGCAGGATATGGACCGGAAGATAAGCCCAGTGGTTTTAGTTTTGCCGATGATAACTGCTGTCTGCTCACACCTGAAATGTACGAATTTTTTGGTTATCCCATATTAAAAAGAATTTTTGATCATTGGTCACCTAATCCTGATGACTATAGATATCAGCATTCTGATTCGGATATGAAACATCTTTTACCTATTCTCGGAAGACTAAATCTTACAGCATGTAATTTTGGACCAACTGTGTTGGTAGATGATATTAGGAAGTACATGCCTAAAACTCGAATTGATGGCTGTCTTGCACCATTTACTTTTATGGAGAATGATGCAGAAGAAATTATTGCCCAAGTGAAAAGGGATTGCGAAGCTGCTAGAAACACTCGTGGGCTTAACTTGTCTACTGCAGGTTCGATAAATAACGGAAGTTTACTTACAAGTATGCGTGTAGTTATGCACGCTATTCAAAAGTATGGTCGGTACGTATAAACTGATTGCATTTTCCAAAACCATTTGATAAAATGTAATTAAATTTAAATTAAAGCAGTACAGGAGGAACATACAATGAAGCAGTATGTGATCAATGTACCTGTTGATGCTCTCGGCCTAAGCTCTAGGTAAGAACCAAAACCAATGCGTAATATCGGCTTTGTCTAGAGCTGGGATTATCAGCTGATACATTTATGTACTGTATTAGTTCCTTCTGATGTCTTAGATAATTGGTAGGCCCCTGTCCTTTTGGGGGCAGCTATGTTTTTCTATCATTCATCTTAGCTGTAGACAATGTCTGCAGCTTTTTTATTGCTGTACGCGCGGTTTTTTGTTAAATGAGTTGAACCGTATTAAATTAGGAGGACATCAGATGAGTCTATTAATTATAGATCAGGTTACAAAAGAGTATAGAAATAAAATTGTGTTAAATAATGTCAGCCTGAGAGTTGAAAAAGGTGAGCGGTTAGCTTTAATTGGGCCTAACGGTGCTGGAAAAACCACCTTATTAAAAATAGTCATGGGTATGGAGGATGCTGACAGCGGCAGAGTAGTTATTGCCCGTAATACCAGGGTAGGTTATCTAAGCCAGTATATAGATGATGAGCAGAAAACTGATAATACCAAAACAACAGCAGCTCACTATGAAAAAGTCCATAAATTAGAAAGAAAGTTGCGGCAGTTAGAAAGACAATTAAGCTGCCAGATAGATGTTGATTCTAGAAAATATGAAAAATTAATGCACGACTATGAAAAAGCAATTACTAGGTACGAAGCTATCGACGGATATAATGTGGAAGTAAAACTAAAGAAAACTCTTTATCACTTAGGTTTGCGGATGGAAGCATTAACTACGCCTGTGGAGAAATTAAGCGGTGGAGAAAGAATGAGGGTAGCCGTGGCCCGCATTATGCTTGAAGAACCGGATCTGTTGTTGTTAGATGAACCGACTAATCATCTAGATATTAAAGCTACAGAATGGTTTGAGAAGTTCTTAAGTAACTTTCAAGGCGGAGTGCTGTTTGTCTCACATGACCGCTATTTTCTTAATCAAGTAGCAACGAGAGTTGCCGAGCTGGATAATGGTACAATAACTGTTAGAAGCGGCAGCTATTCTGACTATATTGAACATAAGAGACAGCTAGCTGATTTTATCCGCAGCCAACAGCACAGGCTCCGCTGGACAATTAGAAACGAGAAAAGGATCGTGCAAAGCCTTAAAAGTCAGCGTAAATCGAAAGCTGTAAAAAGCCGGCAGCACAAAATTGCAAAATTGAAAACTGAATTAAATATAACCTTATCTACAATTAAAGACCAGGAACACTTACTTCAAAGCAGCGGTCCTAAAATATCATTTAAAAAGATAAAGCATGTAAGTAAGAAAATAGCCTGGGCAGAGGATGTCCATAAAAGCTTTGGGGATTTAATCCTATTTTCTGGTGTCAATTTTGAAATTCAGGGCGGAGAGAGAGTTGGTATTATTGGCCCTAATGGATGCGGTAAGACAACTCTCATCAATATGCTGTTAGGCAAGGATAAGGATTATGGCGGGACAATTGAGCTTGGGTCTTGGGTTAAATATTTATATATGGGTCAAGTAATCTTATTTGAAAATGAAAATCTAACAGCTCTGCAGTTCATTACCACAAGTAAAGATATTATGGAACAGGAAGCCAGGAATCACTTAGCTCGCTTTCAATTCTATGGTGATGATGTGGATAAAAATATAAGAGTTTTCAGCGGTGGCGAGCGAGTACGTCTTTACCTTGCTTGTGCTATGCTGGAAAATCCAGATTGTTTCATTTTGGATGAGCCTACAAATCATCTGGATATGTTAGCACGGGAAGCTGTCGAAATTGCTTTAGCAGAGTTTAACGGAACCATAATAGCTGTTACTCACGATCGGCAGTATTTGACTAATTGTGTAACTAAAATATTGGAGATTGAGGACGGTATAATAACCACTTATGATGGGAATTATGAACATTATAAAAAACTAAAGCATGAAAATGATGAAGAAGAGAATTTACCACCTTCGCCTCGTAAAACTAAGACTGAACTTAGAAAAAAGGCTGCAGCTAGTAAAAAACAATCTGTGAATTTCAATTTAAAGGAAATAGAGAGTCAACTGCTTGAGCTTGAGGAGAAAGCCAAGCAAATGGAAGAGTCTTTTACAGAATCAACGACTTTTGAACAGTATCATGAATATGGTCAGCTGCTTAAGGAAATCGAGGTTCTTTATGAAAAGTGGGGTTTGATGATTGAAGAGGGCTAATCATTATAATTTTCGGAGGATAGATTATATTGGGATATTGTTGAATCAAATAGTTAAAAAATGAATATCTATTACTTTAGAAAGAGGTGGTTTTATGAAATTAGCAGGAAAAACTGCAATAGTAACAGGCGCGGGTTCAGGTATAGGCAGAGCGATAGCGGTTTTATTTGCTAAGGAAGGTGCTAAAGTAGTATTAACAGATATAGATCAACAGTCTCTAAATGATACCACAGCACAGATTAAAGCTGAAGGCGGTCAAGCAATAGCAGTTGCTGTC